>NZ_VDAS01000079.1:0-609 GCF_019584165.1 Enterobacter sp. EC_64 | reverse complement strand
GGAAGGTGCGAACAAGTCCCTGATATGAGATCATGTTTGTCATCTGGAGCCATGGAACAGGGTTCATCATGAGTCATCAACTTACCTTCGCCGACAGTGAATTCAGCAGTAAGCGCCGTCAGACCAGAAAAGAGATTTTCTTGTCCCGCATGGAGCAGATTCTGCCATGGCAAAACATGGTGGAAGTCATCGAGCCGTTTTACCCCAAGGCTGGTAATGGCCGGCGGCCCTATCCGCTGGAAACCATGCTACGCATTCACTGCATGCAGCATTGGTACAACCTGAGCGATGGCGCGATGGAAGATGCTCTGTACGAAATCGCCTCCATGCGTCTGTTTGCCCGGTTATCCCTGGATAGCGCCTTGCCGGATCGCACCACCATCATGAATTTCCGCCACCTGCTGGAGCAGCATCAACTGGCCCGTCAATTGTTCAAGACCATCAATCGCTGGCTGGCCGAAGCAGGCGTCATGATGACTCAAGGCACCTTGGTCGATGCCACCATCATTGAGGCACCCAGCTCTACCAAGAACAAAGAGCAGCAACGCGATCCGGAGATGCATCAGACCAAGAAAGGCAATCAGTGGCACTTTGGCATGAAGGCCCACA
>NZ_VDAS01000077.1:0-626 GCF_019584165.1 Enterobacter sp. EC_64 | reverse complement strand
TCCCTAAACCACCTCCTGGGGAGGTGGTGATTGATCCTGTAAGGCTATAGCCTGAAGAATGCCCATGCCGGAATATCTCTTCTTACTCACCACAAGTAAAAGGAGACAGACTGACATGGGGCTTTACAGGAGTTCATCACATGTATATTGGCGTTGCAAATACCACATAGTTTGGACGCCAAAATATCGATTCAGGATCCTCAAAGATAAGCTGGGCAAGGAACTTTACAGGACAATCTACATCCTCTGCGGAATAAAAGGTTGTGAAGTTCTGGAGTTAAATGTTCAACCAGATCATGTACATCTGGTGGTTATCGTGCCGCCTAAAATTTCCATATCAACGTTGATGGGGCATCTTAAAGGTCGCAGTGCCATCAGACTCTACAATCGTTTTCCACATATCAGGAAGAAGTTATGGGGAAACCATTTTTGGTCACGCGGCTACTTTGTCGATACGGTAGGGGTAAACGAAGAGATCATCAGACGATATGTGCGGCATCAGGAGAAAACGGAACAAACGCACGAACAGCAGATGGAATTGCTAGAGTAGAAACAGGAAGGAAACAATAGCCCCCCTTACAGGGGGCATTCTAGAAAGCCACCTTCTAAGAAGGTGGTCTTTTACT
>NZ_VDAS01000075.1:0-673 GCF_019584165.1 Enterobacter sp. EC_64 | reverse complement strand
AATAGAACAATCAAATAAGTAACCTGTCTTACTTTTTATCAGAACTCAAAAGAGTAAATTATGTCAATTCAACCAGTAGAGTTAAACAAAGCCTATCGTTTATTACAGGTCGGGCCAACGACGATGATATCGGCTAAAAATGATGGCGTTGAAAATGTCATGGCAGCGGCCTGGGTGGGATTAGTAGGCAATAACAAAGTGATGGCTTTTATAGGTCCACAGGCATTTACTCGCGGGCTTGTAGAAAAAAGCGGATATTACGTTGTACAGATCCCAGTAGTAAATCAGATGGAAATGGTTTTATATGCTGGAGGTCACAGTTATTCCGACACACCCGATAAAAATAGTAAAATCCCACTATTTTATCAGAAAGAGTTTGATCTGCCTTTAGTGGAAGGTTGCGCTGGCTGGTTAGTATGTAAGGTCATACCTAATGAAGAAAATGAAAAGCAGCACAACTTGTTCATGGGTGAAATTGTCGGAGCATGGAGTGATGACCGCGTTTTCAAAAATGGGCACTGGATTTTTGATGATGCACCAGATGAATTACGTACTGTCCATTACGTAGCTGGCGGACAGTTTTACGCCATTGGCAAAGGGACAAAATTTAATTATGGGCCGGGAAAAGACTAATCCTTACTTCTGCATAAATGTAGCCATATAACATGGCTAC
>NZ_VDAS01000074.1:0-768 GCF_019584165.1 Enterobacter sp. EC_64 | reverse complement strand
GGTAATGACTCCAACTTACTGATAGTGTTTTATGTTCAGATAATGCCCGATGACTTTGTCATGCAGCTCCACCGATTTTGAGAACGACAGTGACTTCCTGCCCAGCCTTGCCAGATGTTGCCTCAGATTCAGGTTATGCCGCTCAATGCGCTGCGTATATCGCTTGCTGATAACGTGCAGTTCTCCCTTCAGGCGTGATTCATAAAGCGGCCAGCCATCCGTCATCCATACCACGACCTCAAAGGCCGACAGCAGGCCCAGAAGACGCTCCAGCGTGGACAACGTGCGTTCACCGAATACGTGCGCCACAACCGTCCTCCGTATCCTGTCATACGCGTAAAACAACCAGCGCTGGCGTGATTTAGCGCCGACATAACCCCACTGTTCGTCCATTTCCGCGCAAACAATGACGTCACTGCCCGGTTGTATGCGTGAGGTTACCGACTGCGGTCTGAGTTTTTTAAGTGACGTAAAATCGTGTTGAGGCCAACGCCCATAATGCGTGCACTGGCGCGACATCCGACGCCATTCATGGCCATATCAATGATTTTCTGATGCGTACCGGGTTGAGAAGCGGTGTAAGTGAACTGTAGCTGCCATGTTTTACGGCAGTGAGAGCAGAGATAGCGCTGATGTCCGGCAGTACTTTTACCGTTACGCACCACGCCTTCAGTAGCTGAACAGGAGGGACAGCTGATAGAAACAGAAGCCACTGGAGCACCTCAAAAACACCATCATACACTAAATCAGTAAGTTGGCACCATTACC
>NZ_VDAS01000073.1:0-909 GCF_019584165.1 Enterobacter sp. EC_64 | reverse complement strand
TGATGTAGCCCCCTGAAACACCAGACAGTAGCTGTATCTCCAGATAAGAGATAGGCTTGAATATATGTCTAACACTAACACCAATTTTGAGATGACCGGGATCCTGTTAGGGCAAGAAGTCCGTAAACGTAAAACTCCTCAGGAGAAGATCGCCATTATCCAGCAGACGATGGAGCCGGGTATGAATGTCTCCCATGTCGCCCGCCTGCATGGTATCCAGCCCAGCCTGCTGTTTAAGTGGAAGAAGCAATATCAGGAAGGCAGCCTCACCGCCGTTGCGGCTGGAGAGGAAGTCGTTCCTGCTTCTGAGCTTACTGCTGCTCTGAAGCAGGTCCGGGAGCTTCAGCGCCTTCTGGGCAAGAAGACGATGGAAGTTGAGATCCTGAAAGAAGCCGTGGAGTACGGTCAGTCGCGAAAATGGATAGCGCACGCGCCCTTGTTGCCAAAGGACGGGGAATAGCCATGGTCAGCCGGACCATGGGCGTGTCGCGTGCGCAACTGTCACTGCGGATTAACCGTTCTGCCGACTGGCAGGACAGGCGCTGTAACCGGCGTAATGAAGAAGCAGACGCAGAAATACTGTCGGCTATCCTCAACATTATCAGCGATATGCCGAGTTATGGTTATCGACGCGTGTGGGGCATCCTGCGCAAGCAACGTCGCACAGAGGGACAGCCACCTGTGAATGCCAAACGGCTTTACAGGATAATGAGCGAGCATAACCTGTTGTTGTTGCATCACAAACCAGAGCGACCGAAGCGTGAACATAAGGGCAAGATAGCGGTGGCAGAAAGCGATATGCGCTGGTGTTCAGATGGCTTCGAGTTCGGCTGCGACAACGGCGAAAAACTGCGGGTAACGTTCGCGCTGGACTGCTGCGACCGTGAGGCCATAGACTGGGCAGCAAGC
>NZ_VDAS01000072.1:0-977 GCF_019584165.1 Enterobacter sp. EC_64 | reverse complement strand
TCCGCCTACATGCTTAAACCGGGACAACCGTCGCCCGGCTAACATAGCCTTCTCCGTCCCCCCTTCGCAGTAACACCAAGTACAGGAATATTAACCTGTTTCCCATCGACTACGCCTTTCGGCCTCGCCTTAGGGGTCGACTCACCCTGCCCCGATTAACGTTGGACAGGAACCCTTGGTCTTCCGGCGAGCGGGCTTTTCACCCGCTTTATCGTTACTTATGTCAGCATTCGCACTTCTGATACCTCCAGCAACCCTCACAGGCCACCTTCAACGGCTTACAGAACGCTCCCCTACCCAACAACACATAGTGTCGCTGCCGCAGCTTCGGTGCATGGTTTAGCCCCGTTACATCTTCCGCGCAGGCCGACTCGACCAGTGAGCTATTACGCTTTCTTTAAATGATGGCTGCTTCTAAGCCAACATCCTGGCTGTCTGTGCCTTCCCACATCGTTTCCCACTTAACCATGACTTTGGGACCTTAGCTGGCGGTCTGGGTTGTTTCCCTCTTCACGACGGACGTTAGCACCCGCCGTGTGTCTCCCGTGATAACATTCTTCGGTATTCGTAGTTTGCATCGGGTTGGTAAGCCGGGATGGCCCCCTAGCCGAAACAGTGCTCTACCCCCGAAGATGAGTTCACGAGGCGCTACCTAAATAGCTTTCGGGGAGAACCAGCTATCTCCCGGTTTGATTGGCCTTTCACCCCCAGCCACAAGTCATCCGCTAATTTTTCAACATTAGTCGGTTCGGTCCTCCAGTTAGTGTTACCCAACCTTCAACCTGCCCATGGCTAGATCACCGGGTTTCGGGTCTATACCCTGCAACTTAACGCCCAGTTAAGACTCGGTTTCCCTTCGGCTCCCCTATACGGTTAACCTTGCTACAGAATATAAGTCGCTGACCCATTATACAAAAGGTACGCAGTCACACCACGAAGGTGCTCCCACTGCTTGTACGTACACGGTTTCAGGTTCT
>NZ_VDAS01000071.1:0-1047 GCF_019584165.1 Enterobacter sp. EC_64 | reverse complement strand
CTTCGGCGTTGTAAGGTTAAGCCTCACGGTTCATTAGTATCGGTTAGCTCAACGCATCGCTGCGCTTACACACCCGACCTATCAACGTCGTCGTCTTCAACGTTCCTTCAGGAGACTTAAAGTCTCAGGGAGAACTCATCTCGGGGCAAGTTTCGTGCTTAGATGCTTTCAGCACTTATCTTTTCCGCATTTAGCTACCGGGCAGTGCCATTGGCATGACAACCCGAACACCAGTGATGCGTCCACTCCGGTCCTCTCGTACTAGGAGCAGCCCCCCTCAATTCTCCAGCGCCCACGGCAGATAGGGACCGAACTGTCTCACGACGTTCTAAACCCAGCTCGCGTACCACTTTAAATGGCGAACAGCCATACCCTTGGGACCTACTTCAGCCCCAGGATGTGATGAGCCGACATCGAGGTGCCAAACACCGCCGTCGATATGAACTCTTGGGCGGTATCAGCCTGTTATCCCCGGAGTACCTTTTATCCGTTGAGCGATGGCCCTTCCATTCAGAACCACCGGATCACTATGACCTGCTTTCGCACCTGCTCGAGCCGTCACTCTCGCAGTCAAGCTAGCTTATGCCATTGCACTAACCTCCTGATGTCCGACCAGGATTAGCTAACCTTCGTGCTCCTCCGTTACTCTTTGGGAGGAGACCGCCCCAGTCAAACTACCCACCAGACACTGTCCGCAACCCGGATTACGGGTCTACGTTAGAACACCAGCCATTAAAGGGTGGTATTTCAAGGACGGCTCCACGCAGACTGGCGTCCACGCTTCAAAGCCTCCCACCTATCCTACACATCAAGGACCAGTGTTCAGTGTCAAGCTATAGTAAAGGTTCACGGGGTCTTTCCGTCTTGCCGCGGGTACACTGCATCTTCACAGCGAGTTCAATTTCACTGAGTCTCGGGTGGAGACAGCCTGGCCATCATTACGCCATTCGTGCAGGTCGGAACTTACCCGACAAGGAATTTCGCTACCTTAGGACCGTTATAGTTACGGCCGCCGTTTACCGGGGCTTCGATCAAGAGCTTCGCGTT
>NZ_VDAS01000070.1:0-1049 GCF_019584165.1 Enterobacter sp. EC_64 | reverse complement strand
CGCTGAATTATCAGACACCGTCTGAATTTGCAGCGGGCTGGAGAAAGGGTCATTCTGAGAATGAAGATTCCGACGTTACTAACTGAGTGTTGTATCTAATCGTGGGGGCAGGTCACACATGCGATAAAGTCACTAGGTTTAGCAATGCGAACTTCTCAGGCCGTATAGATGTATGGTGTGATGATCAATACCAGTATGAGATTACAAAGCCTGGTGGACGCTGGCAGGTAGTAGCGAAGTAATCTGAAAATTTCAGTACTAAGCCCTTTATGATGTGAATCTACAGGGCTTTTTCAATTTGTAAATGATATTATCATTCAGAACTTGCCTATAGTGAAGAGTGGTAAAATGAAAATTACTGTTGAAAATATCTCTGAGATGTTCGAGGGAACGAAAGAACTATTGATTGGTGGGCTGATCACGGCTGTCACTGGTTTGATTATTATAATTGGTCCAAATGGCAATGAATATGTAAAAGTGCCTTTGATGTTTGTTGCGATATTTCTAATTACTATAATACCTGGTTTTATCGCGATGCTTTTCTCACCATTAACAAAACTGACAGCAAAGATTTTTGATATTAAAAGTAGCAATATACTTTGCCGCCTGTTTTCATTTTTGTATTTCCTACTGTATTGGTTTGTAACGCTTTCAGTGTTCAACTTTATAATTAGAAATGTATTAAATGTACACCCAATAGAAGATGGTATGAAAATATGCTTTGCTATTGGGTGCTTTATTGTCGCAGTAGTACAAACAAGAAGATTTTACACAATACTTATTAAGTAATTGAATATGCCCCAATAACATGAACTGTCCTACTCAATGGGGCCGTCAATGTGTAGGGGCATTTTTTAGAATGGCAGTTCTTCTTGCCCACAGGACCAATCATCAGCATGTTGTTCAACCACTCGGCGTTCAGCATGTAGATAAACTAGGGAAGGTGCGAACAAGTCCCTGATATGAGATCATGTTTGTCATCTGGAGCCATGGAACAGGGTTCATCATGAGTCATCAACTTACCTTCGCCGACAGTGAATTCAGCAGTA
>NZ_VDAS01000007.1:0-189971 GCF_019584165.1 Enterobacter sp. EC_64 | reverse complement strand
GAACAAACGCACGAACAGCAGATGGAATTGCTAGAGTAGAAACAGGAAGGAAACAATAGCCCCCCTTACAGGGGGCATTCTAGAAAGCCACCTTCTAAGAAGGTGGTCTTTTACTTACGCCATCCGTAAGCGTCTGAACCAGGTTTCCGGTTTGGTAAACATCACCATATTTCCTCCCAGAATCAGCACTAATCCCACGATACCGTTGACATGCCAGACGTAGCCTTCATAGACCGTGGAGATGGAGAGCGCCACCAGCGGGAAGAGCAGCGTACTGTAGGCCGCTTTGCCCGGGCCAATACGTCCCACCAGCGTGAAGTAGGCGCCAAACGCAATCACCGAGCCAAACAGGGCCAGATACACCAGCGCGCCGAGATAGCTCACCGTCCATTCCGGTACAAAGCTATCGCCTCTGAACAGCGCAATGCAGCCCATCACCAGCGTGCCATAGAGCATCGCCCAGGCGTTGGTGGTCATGGTTTCAAGGCCTCTGCGCTGATGGCGCATGCTGATCATATTACCCAGCGAGAACCCATACGTGCCGAATGCGGAAAGGCCAATGCCCGTCAGGAGTGACGCGCTCCAGCCGCTGGCCAGCAGATCGTCCCAGAAGAGGGTGACAATCCCGACCAGCCCCAGTGCCGCCGCCGTCCAGAAACGCGCGGGCGGGCGCTGGCCGAAGAAAATAAAGCTGTTAATGGCGTTATAGAGTACCGCCATGGAGAAGATCACCGACTCCAGCCCGGTATTGATATGTGCCGCTGCCGTGTAAAAACACCAGAAGTTAAAGCAGAAAACACAGCACCCCTGAAGCAGGCAAAAAAGATGATCCCGGAGCGCCAGCGTGCGCAGGCGACGCAGGGCGAGTAACACCACCATCATGGTGAGGCTGGCGACGGCGAAGCGCCAGAAAATCGACACCGGCGCCGCGACGGGGCCCTGCTGCAGGAAAATCGCAATCCAGGTGGTTCCCCAGATAATGACCACGAGTCCGTATAATAATGCGTTCATAGTTGCCTCTTCTTAAACCGCGGAAGCCCGCAGTATGACGCTGAGATGCGTAACGGGCTTTCACCCGCTTGCGGCAGACTTGCAAAATCTTGCGCTTTTTTCTTCTGGAGGGACTGGCAACGGGCAACAACTCTTCTTAGACTGATATTCCGATTCTTCACGCGCTAACGGTTATGTCTCACGCTTACGATACCTTTGAAACGCTTTGCCAACAGAATGCAGTCCTGCGGGAAACCGTCTCGCTGAATTCGGGTATCCAGCTGGCCGCGTGGTACAACAAGCACGACACGATCACCGTAAAGAGCAATCATCATACCCTCAGCCTGTACGTGGCCGACGGCTACGAAAGCTATCAAAAAACGCCAGGAGGCTGGAAGAACGGCGGGGGGCCGGACCGATTCTGCCTGATGCCCAAAGAGAGCGAATCGACGTGGGATATCCGCGATGACCTGTCGTTTGTGCATCTCTACTGCACCGATGAACACCTGCGCGACGTGGGAGAAAAAATCTGGGATAAGCGGCCGCTTTCGCTGACCCTGGACGAGCGTATTTTTGGCAGCGACCCGAAGATCACCACGCTGTATCGCCAGTTTTTACTGGGCTGTGACTGGCAGCAGCACGCCAACCAGCTCACCCTGAGCACGGCCTCCACGCTGCTGCTGACCCATCTGCTGCAAAACTACTCAAACGTGCAGTGGAAGCTGCCGGTCGTTACGGGCGGGTTATCGCCGTTCGTGCTGCGCAACGTCCTCGCCTTTATCGAAGAGAATCTCGGGCAGCCCCTGACGCTGGCCGAACTGGCGGCGCAGGCTGCCCTCAGCGAATACCATTTTGCCCGCATGTTCCGCCAGTCGACGGGGCTGGCGCCGCATCAGTATGTGATGCAGAGGCGAATGGATAAAGCGAAAGCCCTCGTCCAGCATACGACGACGCCGCTGACGGAGATCGCGCTTGCCTGCGGGTTTAACTCCGCCAGCCACTTCAGCAACCGCTTTCGCAGCGCGACGGGCATGACGCCTTCGCAGCTACGTGCGGCGAGCGCGTGAAAACAGGGCGTAGCATACTCCGCCCAGCACCAGCCCCCAGAATGCCGAACCGATGCCCAGGATTGTCACGCCGCTTGCGGTCATCAGAAATGTGACGATAGCCGCGTCGCGCTCCGCTTCGTGACTCAGCGCCTGATATAAACTCCCGCTGATGGTGCCCAGCAGCGCCAGACCGGCCAGCGTCTGGATCCAGCTGAGCGGCAGCGCGGCCATCAGCCCGGTAATGGATCCACCGAAAATTCCCGCCAGCAGATAAAACCCTCCCGCAGCGATGGCCGCCAGCCAGCGTTTACCCGCATCCGGGTGAGCATCCGGGCTTTGGCAAATGGCGGCGGTAATGGCCGCAATGCAGATTGAAAAGACGCCAAACGGAGAAAACAGCAGCGCCAGTCCACCCGTCACGATGATGAGCGGTGAGGCCGCCAGCGGGTAGCCGGAGGCTTTCATGGTGGCGAAACCCGGCGCATTTTGCGAGGCCATGGTCACGAGGAAGAAGGGCAAGCCAATACTCACCAGGCTGGTGAAGGTGAAGACAGGCGCAATAAATTCGGGCATCACCAGAGAAAGGGGGAGCTTATCCGTGACAACGTCACCACCGGCCCAGGCCACGATACCGCCCACCAGCAGCGTGACCACGATGGCATAGCGCGGCGACAGCGCTTTTGCGATCAGCCATGCCGCAATCATGCTGCCGCACAGCAGAAAGTGCCCCTCAAGATGCGCAAACGCGTGCAGGCCAAACTGCAGCAGTACCCCGGCGAGCATGGCGGCAGCAAGCGAATGGGGGATCAGCGTCATCAGACGGGCGAAAAGCCCGGTGATGCCGCAGAGCAAAATTAGCGCGTTGGCAAAGATGAACACGCCGATGGTTTCCGCCAGCGTGACGCCGTGCAGGCTGGTGGCGAGCAGCGCCGCGCCGGGCGTTGACCAGGCGGTCAGCACGGGCGCTTTGTACCACCAGGAAAGCACCAGCGTGCTGACGCCCATCCCAATCCCCAGTGCGGTCATCCAGCCTGCGATCTGCTGCGCGCTGGCGCCAGCCGCGGCGGCGGCCTGCCAGATGATGGCGGCCGAGCTGGCGTAACCCACGAGAACGGCGACAAATCCAGCCAGTACGACCGGAACAAGATGAGAGGAAGGGCGCATGAAAACTCCGTTGTGCGTTATAACGTCCGGAGTAAGGTAACACTGTGCGTTATAGCGTACAAGTGGTATGCTCGTCGTCAGGAGGAAATATGGACATCACACAACACCTTGCAGCAACACTGAAAACATTACGCCAGGCACGGGGCTGGAGCCTGTCGAAACTGGCGGACGAAACCGGCGTATCAAAGGCCATGCTCGGGCAAATCGAGCGAAATGAATCCAGCCCCACGGTGTCGACGCTGTGGAAAATTGCCACGGGACTGAACGTGCCGTTTTCCGCCTTCATCACGCCGGAAGCGGACCGGCAGGCGGTGTTTGACCCGCAGCAGCAGGCGATGGTCGTCAAGCCGCTCTTTCCGTGGGACGAGGCGCTCCGGTTTGATTATTTCTCCATTACCCTGGCCCCCGGCGCCCTGAGTGAATCCACGCCGCATGAGGCGGAGGTGATTGAACATGTGGTGGTGGTCAGCGGCGAGCTGGAGATGAAGCTCGAGGGCAAATGGCAGACGATTTCAGCCGATTCCGGCGTCCGTTTTGCCGGCGATAAACCGCACGCCTACCGCAACAGCAGCGACCGGACGGTGCATTTTCACTCCCTGATTCATTATCCCCGCTGAGGCTACGCAAAACTGTTTCGCTGACGCAGACTTCTGACTACAATAGCCGCCATTTTGACCATAACGGATAACGACGAAGTATGCGCCTGCAATCCCATCATCTTGAACTTTTAAGCCCGGCCCGTGACGCCGCCATTGCCCGTGAAGCGATCCTTCATGGCGCAGATGCCGTCTACATTGGCGGCCCGGGCTTCGGTGCCCGCCATAACGCCAGCAACAGCCTGAGCGATATTGCTGAGCTGGTGCCGTTCGCCCACCGTTTCGGGGCGAAGGTGTTCGTTACCCTGAACACCATTCTTCATGATGATGAGCTGGAGCCTGCGCAACGTCTGATTACCGATCTCTATCAGGCCGGGGTGGATGCCCTGATCGTTCAGGATATGGGCGTGCTGGAGCTGGATATTCCGCCCATTGAGCTGCACGCCAGTACCCAGTGTGATATCCGCACGGTAGAGAAGGCGAAGTTCCTCTCCGACGTCGGCTTTTCGCAGATCGTTCTGGCGCGCGAGCTGAACCTGAATCAAATCCGCGATATTCACCAGGCGACAGACGCGACGATTGAATTCTTCATCCACGGCGCGCTGTGCGTGGCCTATTCCGGCCAGTGCAATATTTCCCACGCGCAGACGGGCCGCAGCGCCAACCGCGGCGACTGCTCTCAGGCCTGCCGTCTGCCGTATACCCTGAAAGACGATCAGGGCCGCGTGGTGGCATTTGAAAAACACCTGCTCTCGATGAAGGATAACGACCAGACCGCCAACCTGGGCGCGTTGATCGACGCGGGCGTGCGTTCCTTCAAGATTGAAGGGCGCTATAAAGATATGAGCTACGTGAAGAATATCACCGCGCACTATCGCCAGATGCTGGACGCCATCATCGAAGATCGCGGTGACCTGGCGCGCGCGTCGGCCGGTCGTACCGAGCATTTCTTTATTCCGTCGACGGACAAAACGTTCCACCGCGGCAGCACGGACTATTTCGTGAATGCCCGTAAAGGGGATATCGGCGCGTTTGACTCACCGAAGTTTATCGGTTTGCCGGTGGGTGAAGTGCTGAAAGTGGCGAAAGATCACCTTGATGTTGCGGTGACGGATCCGCTGGCGAACGGCGATGGCCTTAACGTGATGATTAAGCGTGAGGTCGTGGGCTTCCGCGCCAACACGGTGGAGAAAACCGGTGAGAACCGCTACCGCGTATGGCCGAATGAAATGCCGGCCGATCTCTACAAGGCGCGGCCGAACGCGGCGCTTAACCGTAACCTCGATCATAACTGGCAGCAGGCGCTGCTGAAAACCTCCAGCGAGCGTCGTATCGCGGTGGATATTGAACTGGGCGGCTGGGAAGAGCAGCTCATTCTGACCATGACCTGTGAAGACGGCATCAGCGTAACGCATACGCTTGATGGCCTGTTCGAGGTGGCAAACAACGCAGAGAAAGCGCGCAACAGCCTGAAGGATGGCATCGCGAAGCTGGGGCAGACGATTTACTACGCCCGCAACGTTGAGGTCAATCTGCCGGATGCCCTGTTTGTGCCGAACAGTTTGCTCAACCAGTTCCGCCGTGAAACCGCCGAGATGCTGGATGACGCGCGCCTGGCGAACTACCCGCGCGCTAGCCGTAAAGCAGAAACCGTTCCTGCGCCCGTCTACCCGGATACGCATTTATCCTTCCTCGCCAACGTCTACAACCATAAAGCGCGTGAATTCTATCATCGCCACGGCGTGCAGCTGATCGACGCGGCTTATGAGGCGCATGAAGAGAAGGGCGATGTGCCGGTGATGATCACCAAGCACTGCCTTCGTTTCGCGTTTAACCTGTGTCCTAAGCAGGCGAAAGGCAACATCAAGAGCTGGAAGGCCACGCCTATGCAGCTCGTAAACGGTGACGAAGTGCTGACCCTCAAATTTGACTGCCGTCCGTGCGAAATGCATGTGATTGGCAAGATGAAAAACCACATCTTCAAAATGCCGCAGCCCGGCAGTATTGTGGCGTCCGTCAGCCCGGACGATCTGATGAAAACCCTGCCAAAACGCAAGGGCAGCTAACTACCGAACGTGCGTGTCCGGTTTGCGCGATTTCTGCCACAGGTGGTGTTCGCGCAAACCCTCCGCCGACTCCTCCGCCGCGCTTCGCAATTCATCGCTATCGGCTTCATGACGCAGCTGATGATCCACATTCTTTACCCACAGATATTCATGTCCTTTGTGCCCGGCCATAAGCTGGCCTGAAAAGAGGGCACAGATAAGCATCACGAGAGATAAACCTTTTTTAACCATGAGGTCGCCGCCGAATAACGTTGCGGCTTAATGATGCCGATTATTTATTATTGTTATTATTCAACTATTCAAACTAGCGCAAAGAGAATGTCAAATAATGTACGTTCATAATAAGGATTAAGACTTTTCCTAAAGTACATATACGTATGGTAAACGTCCCATTTCTGGTCCAGAGTTGGATATTTGCATTAAGGACAAATCCTATATAATAGAGAACCTCTGGCTAAGGAATGGGTCATTACTAAATGAAAAAAATAATAGCGCTTGCGCTTCTGGCGGTTGCGATCGGGGCTGTTGTGGGAATTCGTTATGCAGCTAATGACGAACCAGAATATATTCAATCAGCAGAGATTCGCGTTGGTTCTTATTTAACCAGCGACTATGGCCTTGTTGCCTGCGGCAGCAAAAAAGTTAACGATCTGCGCTGGGAATTAGATTGTACTCATCAAGAGGGAGGGAAAACATTCCAGTTTGCGGTGTTTCCCTCTGAAAATGCACCTTATGGCGTAGCGCGATCCTTTTATCTTGAAGCCATTAATGATGATGCAAAACAGAGCGCTGAACAGGGGCTTATGCGTTATTTGCAGATCAATACCCATGCAGGTTAATAAAACTGTTTAACCTTCGTTAAGACAACGAGTGTTAGGTTGTATGGGATCCGCAGCCCGGCCATGGAGTGTCGGGACGTAGAGACCAAAATACAAATCTATCCATGCAAGCATTTACCGCCATTTTTTGGCGGTTTTTTTTTGCGCATAACGTAGCGGTGTTGGCCGTGGGGTTATGGCGTCACCCGATAGTGCGACTGCACCAGACCCGAAGGGAAGCTGCGGCTGGAGACCAGCGTCAAATCGATATCCCCGGGAAGGGCGCCAAATAGCGATTTTCCCGAACCGAGCAGGACAGGAACGGTTGTGATCACCATATCGGCCACCAGTCCTTCTCTCAGGAACGACTGTATGACTTGCCCACCATCGAGATAGACGCGACGGGCGTTCTGTATCGCCAGATCGTCGAGCACCTCCTTTGGCGTGCGGCCGGAAAACTGTACTTTGCCCCTCAGCGCCTCGGGTACGGGCGTGTCGACCAGCTGTCGGGAGAGCACCAGCACGGGCCGGTCATAAGGCCATGTCTCAAAGGTCCGCACCTTCTCATAGCTCCCCCGGCCCATCACGATCCAGTCTTTGTCCGCGATGAACGCCGTGTAGCCATGATCCTCATTCGGGTCATCGCGCTGCAGCAGCCAGTCAATATCATCATTGTGTCGGGCGATGTAGCCATCAAGACTGGTTGCGATAAAAACGTGTGTGGTGACCATCAGGTTCTCCGTATTCCAGCAAAACCAAAAGACTGACGCCTCAGCGGGCAGTACCGGCATGAGAAAATTGTTTACGGTACTGGGCCGGGGAAATCGCGAACTGCTGGCGAAAATGATGACGCAGCGTCGATGCCTGACCAAACCCGGTTTGTTCCGCGATGCTGTCGATGCTTAAACGACTGCTTTCCAGATAATCTTTCGCCCGCAGCAGGCGCTCATTGAGTAACCAGCGGGCAGGCGTCGTTCCCGTTGCCGCTTCGAAGCGACGCAGAAACGTGCGCTGACTCATACCGACACGACGCGCCAGCGAGTCGACGCTGTGCGGCTCGGTAAGATGCGTGTGCAGAAAATCAAACAGCTGACCGAGGCGCTGGCTTTCCCGCAGCTGCGCCACCGGGCGGCTCAGCTGTTGCGGCTGAGATCCATCCCGGTGAGGGGGAATGACAAGCCGCCTCGCCACGCTGTTGGCGGTTTCCATCCCGAAATCCCGACGCACGACGTGCAGACAGAGATCGATCCCCGCCGCGCTGCCTGCGGAAGTCAGGATCTCGCCTTCGTCCTGGTAGAGCACATCCTCGACCACGTCGATGTCAGGGTAGCGGGCTTTAAGCGTCTCAATGTAACGCCAGTGCGTCGTGGCTTTACGTCCGTTGAGCAGACCGGAGGCGGCCAGCACAAATACACCCGAGCAGATGGAGAGTAGCTGACAGCCCCGCGCGCTGGCCTGACGTAATGCGTTGCAGAGCGCGTCCGGGACCGGCGAGTCCACCCCCCGCCAGCCCGGCACCACGATCAGATCGGCAGACGCAAGCAGGGAGAGATCGCCATCGGTAATGATGCGGATCCCGCCTGTCGCCCGAAGCTCACCGTTATCAACGCTTGCCACGGCAAAACGATACCAGTCGTCGCCCAGCTCGGGGCGCGGCAGGCCGAAGATTTCCACCGCCACGCCAAACTCAAAGGTACACAGACCGTCATACGCCAGCACCACCACCTTCGGGCGGGCAATCTGTCTTAACGTTGTCATCTTTTTGCTGTTTTCTGGCATAAGCGAGCGCATTCATGAGCTGAATTTGTGGATAGAGTAGTGTTAACACAAACGCCAAAGATGAGGAAGAATCATGAGCTATGTTACTGAATTTCCGGCTGCCGAACCGCAGGAAGCCGTTACCCATTTTCTGCGTCGCCTGAGCGTCGAAACCGACTGCGCCGATGTGCATCATGCCATCACGCATAACGAGCAGGACTTTGTTTTGCTGCACGTGGTGGGGAGCCCGGAGCAGTTTGCCCGTCGCCATGTGCCGGGCGCTCTGCATATGCCGTGGAGTCAGATGACCGCTGAGCGCATGGCCCAATGGCCTGAAGGGACGCTGTTTGTCGTCTACTGCGCAGGGCCGCACTGTAACGGCGCGGACAGAGCCGCGCTGAAGCTGGCGCGTCTCGGGCTGCCGGTCAAAATCATGCTCGGTGGGATCACCGGCTGGGAAGATGAACGCTACGCGTTTGCCAGCGAGGCGTCCGTCGCCGCGCTGTGAAGATGAATTTTTTTCAACATACGTGAAATTTTCTCGTTTGCCGGCACCGGTGAGGTATGACATTGTTTTTGGACATTTAGACATCCAGAAGTCTAAAGCTTCAAATAATGAATTATCACTGCGGGCAATTATTGCCGGCAGACTGAGGAGATTTCCATGCAACGACACCACGCCCCGTTCCGCGCCGACGTAGTCGGCAGTTTTTTACGCCCGGATGCCATCAAGCAGGCTCGCCTGAAATTTGCCAGCGGCGAGATTGATGCCGGGCAGCTTCGTGCGGTGGAGGACGAGGCCATTCGCCACGTCGTCGAGCAGCAGTGTGCGTGCGGCCTGCATGTGGTGACCGACGGTGAGTTTCGCCGTGCCTGGTGGCACTTCGACTTCTTCGACGGTCTTCAGGGCGTTGAGCGTTACGATTCCGAGCAGGGCATCCAGTTTAACGGCGTGCAAACCAAAGCCCACGGCGTGCGCGTCACCGGCAAGCTGGGCTTTGGCGAGCACCCGATGCTGGACGATTTCCGCTATCTGAAAAGCATCAGCGGTAACGCCCAGCCAAAAATGACCATTCCGAGCCCAAGCGTGCTGCACTTCCGCGGCGGTCGCAAAGATATTGATGCGACCGTGTATCCGGACCTTGACGTCTATTTCGATGACCTGGCGACCACGTGGCGCGATGCCATCCGGGCCTTCTACGACGCGGGCTGCCGTTATCTGCAGCTGGATGACACCGTCTGGGCCTATCTCTGTTCGGACGACCAGCGCCGTCAGATCCGCGAGCGCGGCGACGACGCCGATGAGCTGGCGCGCATCTATGCCCGCGTGCTGAACAAGGCGCTGGAGGGCAAGCCGGACGATCTGACCATCGGACTGCACGTCTGTCGCGGCAATTTCCGTTCCACCTGGATTTCCGAGGGCGGCTACGAGCCGGTAGCGGAAGTGCTGTTCGGAACGGTCAACGTTGACGCCTTCTTCCTCGAATATGATAACGACCGCAGCGGGGATTTCGCGCCCCTGCGCTTTGTTCGCCCGGGCAAACAGCAGGTGGTGTTGGGTCTTATCACTACAAAAAACGGCGAGCTGGAGAATCCGGAGGGAATTAAAGCCCGTCTTGAAGAGGCGGCGAAATACGTGGCGAAAGAGCAGATTTGCCTCAGCCCGCAGTGCGGTTTTGCCTCGACCGAAGAGGGCAACAGCCTGAGCGAAGCCCAGCAGTGGGACAAAGTCCGGCTGGTCACGCAGATCGCCAGCGAAGTCTGGTAACCCCGTTATACGGCGCTGCATTATAAAAGTGCAGCGCTGTACCATTCTGAGTCGTTCTCTTTACATCCGGCGTTCCCCTCCCAGAAATAGCGCTATCTCCATTCTGGCACTCTTTTTGCTCCTGCTTCGCTGACACTTTTTTTTCCGCGTCCACGCCGTACCGGACGTTTTCGCACAGCGTTCTTTTTCAGGAGTGAAAATATGCAGCGTCGTACCTTATTAAAAGCTTTTGCGTTATCCGCGTCCGTCGTGGCGATGGGGATGAGTTTTGGCGTGCAGGCGGCCGATACCATCAAGGTGGGGATCATGCATTCGCTGTCCGGCACCATGGCCATCTCCGAAACCCCGCTGAAAGACGTCGCGCTGATGACCATCGATGAGATCAACGCCAAAGGCGGCGTGCTGGGCAAGAAGCTGGAGCCGGTGGTGGTGGATCCGGCCTCAAACTGGCCGCTGTTTGCCGAGAAGGCCCGTCAGCTGCTGAGCCAGGATAAAGTGGCGGTGGTATTCGGCTGCTGGACGTCGGTGTCGCGCAAATCCGTACTGCCGGTTTTCGAGGAGCTGAACGGCCTGCTGTTCTATCCGGTGCAGTATGAGGGCGAGGAAATGTCGCCAAACGTCTTCTATACCGGCGCGGCGCCGAACCAGCAGGCCATCCCGGCGGTGGAATACCTGATGAGTGAAGACGGCGGCGCGGCGAAGCGCTTCTTCCTGCTGGGCACCGATTACGTTTACCCGCGCACCACCAACAAGATCCTGCGCGCGTTCCTGCATTCGAAAGGGGTGGAGGATAAGGACATCGAAGAGGTTTATACCCCGTTTGGTCATAGCGACTACCAGACCATCGTCGCCAACATCAAAAAATTCTCCGCGGGCGGCAAAACTGCCGTGGTGTCGACCATCAACGGCGACTCCAACGTGCCGTTCTACAAAGAGCTGGCTAACCAGGGGCTGAAGGCGACGGACGTGCCGGTGGTGGCGTTCTCCGTGGGTGAAGAAGAGCTGCGCGGGATCGACACCAAACCGCTGGTGGGTAACCTGGCAGCCTGGAACTACTTTGAGTCCGTAGATAACCCGACTAACCAGGCGTTTGTAGCGGATTACAAAGCCTATGCGAAGGCGCACAAGCTGCCGAACGCCGATACCGTCGTAACTAACGATCCGATGGAAGCCACCTACGTAGGTATTCACATGTGGGCGCAGGCGGTGGAAAAAGCGGGCACTACCGACGTGGATAAAGTGCGTGCGGCGATGGCCGGTCAGTCCTTTAAGGCGCCGTCAGGCTTTACGCTCACCATGGATGCCACCAACCATCATCTGCACAAGCCGGTCATGATCGGTGAAATTGAAGGCAACGGTCAGTTTAACGTGGTGTGGCAGACCGAACAGCCGGTACGCGCCCAGCCGTGGAGCCCGTTCATCGCCGGGAATGATAAAAAACCCGACCAGCCGATGAAAACCGCCAGCAACTAAGCCATTACCGCAGGGAGAAACGTCATGAACGCCATGCGCCTGTTCATCGCTCTTGTATGGCTTTCCGGACTGCTGCCAGGGATGGTGCAGGCATCGGATGCCGATCGTTTTGTTGCCGCCAGCCGCAGCCAGCAGGCGGATTTGTTGACGCAGTGGGCCGCCGCGCCGGATGCGTCAAGACTGCCGCTCCTTGAGGCGCTGCAAAAGGAAAATCTCTACGTCGATACGCAAAAGCACGCCTTTGCACAACGCGATGGCAACGTCATCCCGCTGGGGGACAGTCAGACGGCAGAGGGCCCAACCAAAGCCGTGCGCCTGACGAACCGGCTGCGCGTGCTGGCTGCAACCGCTATCGCCACGCATCAGCTGGTGAGTGACAGTGTCACCGAAAGACGGGCGGCGGCGCGTCAGCTGCAGCGCGATGCCCAGCCCGGGATGCTCGCTTTTCTGGAAAAGCGTGTGAACGATGAGACGGACGCCGTGGCGCGTCAGGCGCTGCTGCTGGCGGTCGCGAATCTCCAGCTGGCCAGCCCGCAGCCGGAAGTGCGCCGCAAGGCCGTCGAATTGTTAGGCCAGTCAGACGATCCGGACGTGCAGTCCAGGCTTACCCCGTTTACCCTGCCACAGACGGAGCCGGATAGCGCGGTGCGCGCGGCCGCAGAAGAGAGTCTTAGCCAGATCCAGCACCGCCTGATGTGGGGCGACCTGCTGGGCCAGGCGTTTATGGGGCTGTCCCTTGGGTCGGTGCTGCTGCTGGCCGCGCTGGGGCTGGCTATCACCTACGGCCTGCTGGGCGTGATTAACATGGCCCACGGCGAGATGCTGATGCTGGGGGCATATGCGACCTGGATGGTGCAGCAGGCGATGGCCGGGCTTGCGCCCCAGTGGCTGGCGCTCTATCCCGTTATCGCCTTGCCGGTGGCGTTCTGCCTGACGGCGGGCATTGGAATGGTGCTGGAGCGCACGGTGATCCGTCATCTGTACGGGCGTCCGCTGGAGACGCTGCTGACGACGTGGGGCATCAGCCTGATGCTTATCCAGCTGGTGCGCATGACCTTTGGCGCCCAGAACCTGGAGGTGGCGAACCCGGCATGGCTCTCCGGCGGGGTGCAGGTTTTTGCCAACCTGACGCTGCCGTGGAACCGCATCGTGGTGCTGGGCTTCGTGCTGCTGGTGCTGTTCTTTACCTGGCTCATTCTGAATAAAACCCGTCTGGGGCTTAACGTGCGGGCGGTGACGCAAAACCGCAGCATGGCCGCCTGCTGCGGGGTACCGACAGGGCGCGTCGATATGCTGGCGTTCGGGCTTGGCTCCGGGATTGCGGGGTTAGGCGGCGTGGCGCTATCGCAGCTCGGTAACGTCGGGCCTGAGCTGGGCCAGGGCTATATCATCGACTCCTTCCTTGTGGTGGTGCTCGGAGGCGTAGGCCAGCTGGCAGGCAGCGTGGCCGCGGCGTTTGGGCTGGGGATCTTTAATAAAATCCTTGAACCCCAGATGGGGGCGGTACTGGGCAAGATCGTGATTCTGGTGGCGATCGTGCTGTTTATTCAGAAACGCCCGCAGGGGTTGTTTGCGCTGAAAGGGAGGGTGATTGACTGATGAGCCAGCCGCTGACCTTAACGCTGGCGCGCAAAGCGCCACGCACCACGCAGATAGCGGGCAGCCTGCTGGTGGTGTGTTTGCTGATACTGCCGTTTTTCGCCTTACTGCCTGCGACGCATCCGCTGGCGTTGTCGACCTGGATGCTGACGCTGATTGGCAAGATCCTCTGCTATGCCATCGTGGCGGTGGCGCTGGATCTGGTGTGGGGCTACGCCGGCATGCTGTCCCTTGGGCACGGCCTCTTCTTCGCCCTGGGCGGCTATGCGATGGGCATGTACCTGATGCGCCAGGCGGCAGGTGACGGTCTGCCCGCGTTCATGTCGTTTCTCTCCTGGAGCGAGCTGCCCTGGTTCTGGTGGGGCACCCAGCATTTTGCCTGGGCGCTGGTGCTGATTGTGCTGGTGCCGGGCCTGCTGGCGCTGGTGTTTGGCTGGTTTGCCTTCAGCTCGAAGATCAAAGGGGTCTATTTCTCGATTATGACCCAGGCGCTGACCTATGCCGGGATGCTGCTGTTCTTTCGCAACGAAACCGGGTTTGGCGGCAATAACGGCTTTACCGGTTTTACCACGCTGCTCGGGTTTTCGGTAACGGAAACGACCACCCGCATCGCGCTGTTCCTGGCGACCGTGCTGTTGCTGCTTCTGGCCCTGGGCACCGGGTTTGCGCTGGCGAAAAGCAAGTTTGGCCGCATTCTGACCGCCGTGCGCGACGCCGAGAACCGCCTGACCTTTTGCGGCTACGATCCGCGCGGGTTCAAGCTGCTGGTGTGGACGCTTTCTGCCGTGCTGTGCGGTCTGGCGGGGGCGCTGTACGTCCCACAGGTCGGCATTATTAACCCCGGTGAAATGTCGCCGACGAACTCGATAGAGGCCGCCATCTGGGTGGCGCTGGGCGGGCGCGGCACGCTGGTGGGGCCGGTGATTGGCGCGGCGCTGGTGAACGGGGCGAAGAGTTTCTTCACCGTCGCGATGCCGGAGTACTGGCAGCTGTTTCTGGGGCTGATTTTTATCGCCGTCACGCTGTTCTTGCCGCGCGGCGTCTACGGTCTGTTGCGTAAGGGAGAGAAATAATGCAGCCAACGGAAGGATTATTTACCCGCCAGCTGCCCGGCGATCGCTACCGGGACCAGACTGACCCGGTGCTTCAGCTTGAATCCATTAACGTCAATTTTGATGGATTCCAGGCCCTGACCGATCTCTCGCTGAATATCGGCGTGGGCGAGCTGCGCTGCGTGATTGGCCCCAACGGTGCGGGTAAAACCACGCTGATGGACGTCATCACCGGCAAAACGCGGCCAAAGAGCGGCAGGGCGATTTACGATCAGTCCATCGACCTGACCGCGCTGGAGCCTGCGGCCATCGCCCGCCAGGGCATCGGGCGTAAATTCCAGAAGCCCACGGTTTTTGAAGCGCTGACGGTGTGGGAAAACCTGGAGATCGCCATGAAAACGGATAAATCCGTCTGGGCGAGCCTGCGGGCAAAACTCAACGGCGAGCAGCGTGACCGCATTGACGAGATGCTGGTTTTGCTGCGCCTTAGCGCGGAGCGCGACCGACGGGCCGGGCTGCTTTCCCACGGACAGAAACAGTTCCTGGAGATCGGCATGCTGCTGGTGCAGGACCCGCATCTGCTGCTGCTGGATGAACCCGCCGCCGGAATGACCGACGCGGAAACGGAATACACCGCAGAGCTGTTCAAAACGCTGGCGGGCAAACACTCCCTGATGGTGGTGGAGCACGATATGGGCTTTGTTGAAACGATTGCCGACCACGTGACGGTGCTGCATCAGGGGCGGGTGTTGGCGGAAGGGTCGCTTCGCGACGTGCAGGCCAACGAGCAGGTGATTGAGGTCTATCTGGGACGTTAAGGAGAGGGAATGCTACAGGTCAACGAACTGAATCAGTATTACGGCGGCAGCCATATCCTGCGCGGCGTGAGCTTTGAGGCGGTCGCCGGCGAAGTCACCTGCCTGCTGGGGCGCAACGGCGTGGGGAAAACCACGCTGCTGAAGTGTCTGATGGGGCTGATCCCGGCGAAAACCGGGGAGGTCATCTGGCAGGGGAAAACGCTTACCCACAGCAAACCGCACCAGCGGGTGCAGTCTGGCGTGGCGTATGTCCCGCAGGGACGCGAGATTTTTCCGCGCCTGACCGTGGAGGAGAATCTCCTGCTGGGGCTATCGCGGTTTTCCGCCCGCGAGGCGAAGCAGGTGCCGGAGGAGATCTGGCAGCTGTTCCCGGTGCTCAAAGAGATGAAGCACCGTCGCGGGGGCGATCTCTCGGGTGGGCAGCAGCAGCAGCTGGCGATTGGTCGCGCGCTGGCGAGTCGTCCGCGGCTGCTTATCCTGGATGAACCGACCGAAGGCATACAGCCTTCCGTCATTAAAGAGATCGGCCACGTGATCCGCACCCTGGCAAACAGAGGCGACATGGCGATCCTGCTTGTTGAGCAGTTTTACGACTTTGCCGCCGAGCTGGCCGACAGCTATCTGCTGATGTCGCGCGGCACGATTATTCAGCGCGGGCGGGGTGAAAATATGGAGCAGGAGGGCGTTCGCGGACTGGTTGCGATCTGAAATGTTATAATATAACATTTTCATTCTTATAAAACGGAATGAGGGCGTTACTTTGGCTGCACATATTGGGAAATTTGCCATGACTCTGGGGGCGCTGCTGGTCAGCGGCCAGCTGTTTGCTCACTCGCACGGCCACCAGATGACCGAAGCAGAACAGAAAGCGGCGAACGGCGTGTTTGAGGATAAAGACGTGAAGGACAGAGCGCTGTCTGACTGGGACGGCACCTGGCAGTCGGTCTATCCGTTCCTGCTCGATGGTTCGCTGGATCCGGTCTTTAAGCAGAAAGCGCAGAAGGATAAAAGCAAATCCTTTGATGAGGTGAAAGCCTACTACCGCACGGGTTATGCGACGGACGTGGATGCCATCGGTATCGAAAATAACGTGATGGAATTCCATCAGGGGAAAACGATCAGCCGCTGCCAGTATGATTACAGCGGCTACAAAATTCTGACCTACGCGTCAGGCAAGAAAGGCGTGCGCTATCTCTTTGAGTGCAAGGACGCCAGCAGCAAGGCGCCGAAGTTCGTCCAGTTCAGCGACCATACCATCGGCCCGAAGGCCTCTTCGCACTTCCATATTTTCATGGGCAATACCTCCCACGAGGCGCTGCTGAAAGAGATGGATAACTGGCCGACCTATTATCCGAACGAGATGTATAAAGAGCAGGTGGTGGAGGAGATGTTGCACCACTAGGTTTTTGCTTTTGCCGGGTGGCGGCTTCGCCTTGCCCGGCCTACATTTGCTACGCCGCTTTGGGTGACTCGCACCATGCCTTCACGCTCATCCCGCGCAAAATCATCAGCCACGCCACAATAATCGCGGCCATCATAATCACAAACAGCGACCAGTGCGGCAGGTTGGTCAGGATGATACCGGTGATCATCGGGTTTGCCGCCGCGCCGAGCCAGCCCAGCGCCTGCGCGGAGAAATAGCTCGCCTTCATTCCCGGTGGCGCAATGTTGTCGATCAGCATGTATTCACCCGGCGCATAGATAATCTCACCCAGCGTGAAAATGGCGGCAGCGATGCCCCAGTAAACCAGGTTTTCTCCGGAGAGCATAAAGCCGCCCAGTCCCACGATAAAAAACAGGGTGGCGAGGGACATCAGCGGGCGGATATTGCTGACTGAGATTTTGCGGCCCAGCGCATATTGCAGCGTTACCACCACGGCGGCGTTGACGGGCAGCACCACGGCGACCACCTTTTCGGCGAAATCACTGTCCGCATGTGCGGCCAGAACGTATTGCGAAATACAGCTCGCGAACGACCCGCCCACGTACGACGCCAGCAGGCCAGAGAGCGTGTACCAGAACAGCGCGCGGTCTTTCAGCAAGACCGACGGCTGCCACGGCGTCTTCTCCTCGGCGGTATCTAACGCCACGCTTTTCTGCACAAAGAAGTGGATAAAGCCCAGCGGCAGGGCGGCACAGAAGGCTGCCAGCCAGAACGGCAGCTGCAGGCTGTACATCACCAGCAGGGTGCCAATCGGCGGGCCGACCGTCCAGCCAATGTTCAGGAAGCTGTAGTTCAGCGAGAAGACCCGCGCCTTCTGGCTGGAGGTGAGCACGTCGGAGAACCAGGCTTTCAGCACCGTCGAAAAGACGGAGTAGGCGCAGTTGATCAGCGCAAAGAACAGCACCACCAGCGTGACGTTATTGACCAGCGGGATCGCCACAAATCCGGCGATAAACGCCACAATCGCGATCAGCATGTAGCGTTTTTTATCAAACTTATCGGCCATAATGCCAAATCCCAGGCTGAACACCACGCCAATGGTCAGCGCCACGGTCAGGGCATAACCAATATTCTCGACGCTCATGCTGTAGACGCGCGTGAGATAGATGGTCATAAACGGCAGCGTTGCCCCTCTACCGATGGTTAACAACAATGACGATGCCAGCAGCGCTGCGGTTGAGCGCCTGAGAGATGGTTTCATATTCCTGCCCGACAGTTGCTTATGCTTTTATTCGATGTGTGTTAACAGGATTACCATGACATAAGGGGCTTGTATAGCACCCGATTTATCCCTAAGTGCTTCAGCTGCCTGCCAGAAATAATGATCTTCTCGTGACGCACTTTTTTCTGTTACCTTGAAGTGTTAACAAATTATTAATAATTCAGGGGCGGGATATGACGCGGAAAGACGGGCTGCTGGCATTGCTGGTGGTCGTAGTATGGGGGCTCAATTTTGTGGTCATCAAGCTGGGGCTGCACAACATGCCGCCGCTGATGCTGGCCGGCTTACGTTTTATGCTGGTCGCTTTCCCGGCCATCTTCTTTGTGGCGCGTCCAAAGATCCCCTTTAAACTGCTGCTGGGCTACGGTCTGACCATCAGCTTTGGCCAGTTCGCGTTTCTCTTTTGCGCCATCAAGTTCGGTATGCCGGCCGGTCTGGCCTCGCTGGTGTTACAGGCGCAGGCGTTCTTTACCATTATTCTCGGGGCGTTTGTGTTTGGCGAGCGCCTGCAGGGCAAACAGCTGGCGGGGATCACGCTGGCGGTGTTTGGCGTGCTGGTGCTGATCGAGGCCAGCCTGAATGGTCAGCACGTGGCGCTGCTCGGGTTTATGCTGACGCTGGCGGCGGGGCTGAGCTGGGCCTGCGGGAATATCTTCAACAAGCTGATCATGCAGCACGAGGCGCGCCCGGCGGTGATGTCGCTGGTGGTGTGGAGCGCACTGATCCCGGTTATCCCGTTTCTGCTGGCGTCGAGTATTCTGGACGGTCCGGCGGTGATGCTGAACAGTCTGGTCGACATCGATATGACCACGATCCTCTCTCTCGTCTATCTGGCCTTTGTCGCCACCATTGTGGGCTACGGGATCTGGGGATCGCTGCTGGGGCGTTATGAGACCTGGCGCGTCGCGCCGTTATCTCTGCTGGTGCCGGTGGTAGGGCTTGCCAGTGCGGCGATATTGCTGGATGAAACGCTAAGCGCGCTGCAGCTGTTGGGTGCCGTGCTGATCATGGCCGGGCTGTACATTAACGTGTTTGGTCTGCGGGTTCGTCGGACGACGCGGGTAAGCGAAAAGGCATAAAAAAAGCCCCGCGTCTGCGGGGCAAAAACGAATCAGAAGCCGTGCTGATTATAATAAGGCACGCCTAATTCGTCGGATTTGTCGCTACCAGCACCCATGTGGTTGAAATCATAGGGCGACTGGTCATGTGCGGACGGCAAAATCATCGTATCAGGATTATTTTGCTGCGTTGCACGAGGGGTTTGCTCCGCGAAGGTCTGGCTGGAGAACAGCACCAGCAAGGCGAGGGCGGCGGAGGCGATAACTTTCATGATTTCCTCGGTTACGTCTGTGACAGGCGATGATTAACTACAGTGTTTTAACGGATACAGGTATCGGGATTCGCCCGGCACGCTGGTGATTCGGTACTTATGAGGCGGCACGTCAAAATAGTTCTTGAACGTACGCGTCAGGGTTTGCTGCGATTCAAATCCGTAACGCTCCGCCAGATAAAGGATCGGCTCATTGCTTTCTTTCAGTTTCTGGGCAATCTCCGTCAGCTTGCGGCTGCGAATATATTGACCTAATGAATGGCCGGTCTCTTTTTTGAACATCCGTTGCAGGTGCCATTTGGAGTAACCCGAACGCTCTGACACTTTTTCAAGGGAGAGCGGCGATTCCAGGTTATCCTCGATCCAGTCCAAAATGCTATGAATGGTGATAGCGTCAGTATTGCGTCTGGACATCGTCATACCTCTTTTTTCTGTTTACGGCAGGATTTTCTTCAGCAAAAGCTCAAGGGTTGCCACTTCATCTGCCGTTAAGTTTTTTGTTAGTTCCTGATGCAGTGTTTGTCCTACTAATTGATGACATTGCTCGCACATGGCCGCGCCATCGCTGGTCAGCTTCACCAGTACGCCGCGTTTGTCATTCGGGTTAGGGCTTCGTTCTATCCATCCTTTACAGACGAGACGATCGAGCATGCGGGTTAACGCACCCAGATCGACAGAGAGCACCTTTTTCAGCTCAACCGGCGTGATACACACTTCGCAGCGAATGGAACACAGCACTTTGAACTGTGTTGCGGTGATATCCAGCGGTGACAGATAGTCATTGAGCAGGCGATCTTTTTTCTGATTGACCATATGAATAAGACGACCCAGCGGAACAACGTCGTTAAAGATATCACTGGTGCTTTTCACAATGGTTGCCCTGGCAAGTAATTAGTCACGGCAGATATTATTGCTCAGGCAAGTATAAGTCAACTGAATGAATCAGCCGATGCCACGAATTGCTAAAACGTTTCATGAACTTTTTTTAAGGTGTTTCAAATCATAGAGATAACTTCCAGTTATCTTTTCAGAAGGAAAATAATCGTTACGTTGCGCCCATGGCTGAATGTCACACTTTCCCCCTATAATTGCTGTGTTAAATATGGATAAGGACGACAACGCACTATGTTGGATTTGATTAAAGCAATCAGCCTTGGGCTGGTGGTCTTGCTGCCGTTGGCTAACCCGTTAACGACGGTGGCGCTTTTCCTCGGGCTGGCAGGGAACATGAACAGCGCCGAGCGCAATCATCAGTCGATGATGGCCTCGGTGTATGTGTTTGCCATCATGATGGTGGCTTACTACGCCGGGCAACTGGTGATGAATACCTTCGGGATTTCCATCCCTGGCCTGCGCATCGCCGGGGGGCTGATCGTGGCCTTTATCGGTTTCCGCATGCTGTTCCCGGCGCAAAAAGCGCATGAGTCGCCGGAAGCGAACAGCAAATCGGAAGAGCTGGAAACCGAACCGAGCGCGAATATCGCCTTCGTGCCGATTGCCATGCCGAGCACGGCGGGGCCGGGGACCATCGCGATGATCATCAGCTCCGCGTCGACGGTGCGTGACAGCGCAACCTTCCCGGACTGGGTGCTGACGGTGGCACCGCCGCTGATTTTTGCGATTATCGGGATTATCGTGTGGGCATCGCTGCGCAGCTCCGGCGCCATCATGCGCTGGGTAGGCAAGGGCGGTATCGAGGCGATTTCCCGTCTGATGGGCTTCTTACTGGTCTGTATGGGCGTGCAGTTTATTATTAA
This sequence comes from Enterobacter sp. EC_64, assembly GCF_019584165.1. NCBI lineage: Bacteria > Pseudomonadati > Pseudomonadota > Gammaproteobacteria > Enterobacterales > Enterobacteriaceae > Enterobacter > Enterobacter sp. EC_64. The sequence goes on along the minus strand of NZ_VDAS01000007.1, from coordinate 169,067 downwards.
CGGCGTGCTGGAAATTATTAAGACCTATCATTAAGTTCATTGCCGGGTGGCGGCTTCGCCTTACCCGGCCTACGAAATCCGTCTTTTTGTAGGCCGGGTAAGCGCAGCGCCACCCGGCACAAACAAACCTCACCCGTGCTGCCCCTGTTCCTCCAGCGCCACCGGCCACTTACGGAAGATAAGCACTGACCAGATCAGCGCCATCAGGGCCGGAATGGCACCCAGATAGCCAATCGCCGACATCGATACGTGCAGGATGACCTGGTTTCCCACCAGCGCACCCGCGCCAATCCCCAGATTGAAAATTCCCGAGAACAGCGACATGGCGACGTCCGTCGCATCCGGCGCCAGGGCCAGCACCTTCACCTGCATGCCCAGGCCAATAATCATGATCGCCACGCCCCAGAACAGGCTGAGGATCGCCAGATGGCTTTCACTGCCCGCGGCGGACATCAGCAACAGCAGACAGGCCAGCAGCAGGCCGATAGCGCTGCTTACCAGCGAGGAGGCGTGCCGGTTACCCAGCTTGCCGAACAGCACGCTGCCAATAATCCCCGCGCCGCCGAGGATCAGCAGTAAGACGGTGGCAAAGTTGGCGCTAAAGCCTGCTACCACCTGCACAAACGGTTCAATGTAGCTGTACGCCGTGTAATGGGCCGTTACCACGATGGCGGTCAGCAGGTAGATGCTCAGCAGCGCAGGGCGACGCATCAGCAGCGGCAGGCTTTTCAGCGAGCCGGAATGTTCGCTCGGCAGCGCGGGCAGCAGCTTAATCAGACACACCAGCGTCACCAGCGCGCCCATGCCGATGGCGAAGAAGGTGGTACGCCAGCCGAAGTATTGCCCCACGATGCGGCCAATCGGCAGGCCCAGCACCATCGCCAGTGCGGTACCGGTAGCAATCAGGCTTAGCGCCTGCGCGCGTTTACCCGCCGGTGCCAGGCGAATCGCCAGCGACGCGGTGATCGACCAGAACACCGCATGGGCAAAGGCGATACCGACGCGGCTGATGACCAGCACCGTAAAATTCCACGCCATAAACGACAGCACGTGGCTCGCGATGAACAAGACAAACAGACCGATCAGCAGCCTGCGCCGCTCTATCTGGCTGGTCAGCAGCATGAACGGCAGGGACATCAGCGCCACCACCCAGGCGTAAATGGTCAACATAATGCCCACCTGCGCCGTTTCCATCTGGAAACTGTCAGCGATGTCAGACAACAGCCCAACCGGCACAAATTCTGTGGTGTTAAAAATAAACGCGGCAATGGCCAGCGTGACCACGCGTAGCCACGCAACCCTGCGGGAAACTGTGTTCGTTGTCATAGGGATGTCGGAGATTCGTTGCTGAAAAGAAGAGGAGACGATCTTAAAACGTTGAATGGCGAAAACTCAACCATTATGTGACGCAGATCTCAATATTTACCTTATGAAAGCGGTAGCCGGGAGCGCTGTTTTCATTGAATATAAAAGAACAACACAATAAAAACAGGCGGTAAGACAATGCAGGAGATTGATTTTTATCTGGTCAATGCGTTCAGCAATACCACGTTTGGCGGCAACCCGGCCGCCGTTTGTCCGCTCAAGGAATGGTTACCCGATGAGACCTTGCTGAAAATGGCACAGCAGCATAATCAGTCGGAAACGGCCTTTTTTGTCTGCACTAAAGGAGGCATTGAGCTACGCTGGTTTACCACGCTTACCGAAGTCAATCTCTGCGGCCACGCCACCCTAGCCGCCGCGTACGTTCTGTTTAATGAACTGGATTATCCCGACTCGCGGATCCACTTTGATAGCGCCTCTGGCCGCCTGACGGTCAGCCGGGAGGGGGAGTGGATGACGCTGGACTTCCCGGCATGTCCAACCCATGAAGAGACGCCGCCGCCGGAGATGCTCTCGGCGCTCGGTATCCGTCATTACGTTGCAGCCCGCAAAGGGCGCGCCTGGCTGATCGTGCTTGACAATCGCCAGCAGGTTGAAGCACTCGCGCCACGCTTTTCGGCGATGACGCCGGGCGAGCATAAGGTGAGCGTGACGGCACGGGGTGAGGGGGAATACGATTTTGTCAGCCGCTTTTTCTCCCCCGGGGTATCCGTTCCGGAAGACCCGGTCACCGGCTCCGCGCACACCATGCTGATCCCATACTGGGGTGAACGGTTGGGGAAAACAGCCATGCTTGCCCGTCAGGTTTCCGCGCGCGGCGGCGACGTGCGCTGTGAGCTGAAAGGCTCGCGCGTGCTGATGAGCGGACAGGCTTCACTTTATCTGAAAGGCACAGTTTTTCTGCGCTAAATAACCCATAACAAGAGAGGATGAGACAATGCAGGAAATTGATTTTTATCTGGTAGATGCCTTCAGCGACAAAACCTTTGGCGGCAACGCGGCAGCGGTATGTCCTCTGGAAGCGTGGCTGCCGGACGAGACGCTGCTCAAAATGGCGCAGCAGCATAACCAGTCTGAGACCGCCTTTTTTGTACGCACCGACGGTGGGTTTGAACTGCGCTGGTTTACCACGCTCGATGAAATTAACCTGTGCGGCCATGCTACGCTTGCCGCATCGCACGTTATTTTCGAATACCTTGACTATCCGCACACTGAAATTACCTTCACCACGCGCTTCGTGGGCGAGCTGACGGTGAAACGCAGCGGCGACTGGCTGACGCTGAACTTCCCCGCGTGGTCAACCGAGGTGGTCGAGAACCCACCTGCGCTGCTGTTTAGCGCGCTGGGCATCCCAGACGCAAAAGAGGTGCGCGTCGGACGTGATTACCTGGTGGTGCTGGAGAGCCAGCAGCAGGTGGAAGCGTTAACGCCGGATATTGGGGCGATGATCCCGCTGGATAAAATGGTCTGCGTGACGGCGCCGGGCGAAAAATATGACTTCGTCAGCCGCTTCTTCTGCCCGGGGGAAGGGGTGCCGGAAGATCCGGTTACCGGATCCGCCCACAGCATGCTGATCCCATACTGGAGCGAAAAGCTGGGTAAAACGTCACTTTATGCCCACCAGGGGGCGCACCGTGGCGGGGATCTGCGCTGCGAAATGAAGGGCGACCGCGTGCTGATTGGCGGTCAGGCCACCCTGTACCTGAAAGGGAAAATCTTTTTGCGCTAACGGAGCGGTACGATAAGTTAATTGTATGAAGCACCCTGGCAGGCCTGCGCTATGTTGACATTTAGCCTCACAAAAAAAGCAAGGAGCCTGCCATGTATTCCATTACCTCTGAATCTGCACGTCACCCGGACATTCTCAGCCTGATCGCGGCGCTGGACCGCTATCAGAGCGAACTCTATCCCGCCGAAAGCAATCATCTGATCGATCTGGCTGCGCTGCCGGAAACGTCGCTGATCCTGATGGTCATTCGCGACCAGCAGCTTCAGGCCGTTGGCTGTGGCGCCATCGTGCTCAACGGCGACGGTACGGGGGAGATGAAGCGGGTCTATATCGATCCGGCCCATCGTGGGCAGCACCTTGGGGAGACGCTATTGGCCGCCCTGGAAGATGAGGCCCTGAGCCGTCATTGCCATACGGTACGGCTGGAGACGGGCATCAAGCAGCGCGCCGCGGTGCGTCTTTATGAACAGTGCGGATACGATTTGCGTCCGGCGTTTCCCCCGTACGTTGACGACCCGCTCAGCCTGTTTATGGAGAAGGCGCTGGTTGAAGACGTTCGTTTAGCAGCGCTATAAAGGCCTCCAGCTGGCGGGTCATTGCCCCGCGTCGCCACACCAGCCAGGTGGTGAGCCAGCGCCAGTTTTCTGCCAGCGGCCAGGCTTCAACCTGATGATGCCCGGGCATACTCTCCAGCATCGAGCGCGGCATCAGCGCGATGCCCGCGCCCGCAATGACGCAGGCGAGCATGCCGTGATAGGACTCCATCTCGTGAATGCGGCCGGGCGTGGCGCGGTCAGCGTGAAACCAGCTCTCCAGGTGCCGACGATAAGAGCAGTTGGCGCGAAAGGCATAAACGTCGCTGCCGCTCACCTGCGCGGCGCGTGAGATTTCCGCCTGCCCGGCAGGGGTGACCAGCATCATCTCTTCCCGGTAGACCGGCATTCCTTCCAGCTCCGGGTGCGAGAGTGGCCCGTCGACAAAGGCGGCGCTCAGGGTTCCCTCCAGTACGCCATCAATCATCGTCCCGGACGGCCCGGTAGAAAGGGCAAACTGAATGCGCGGATAGCGCTGGTTAAACTGTGCCAGCGTTTCAGGAATGCGCACGGCGGCGGTACTTTCCAGCGCGCCGAGGGCAAATAACCCCTGCGGCTCATCACCCGCGACGACCATGCGCGCTTCATCCACCAGGGCGAGGATCTGCTTGCTGTAGCGCAAAAAGTTATGGCCAGCCGGGGATAAACGCAAACGCTGGTTCTCACGAATAAACAGCTCAACGCCAAGATCGGCTTCCAGCTGGCGGATGCGGGTTGTCAGGTTTGACGGCACGCGATGCACCTTCTGCGCCGCCTGGGTGATACTGCCCGTCAGCGCGACGGCGTTAAACATTTCAAGCTGGGTTAAATCCATAGCGTTCTCGTTTCGTGAATAAGGTGGTTAGTATTATTCATTTTTAAGAAATAGCAGAGTGAGCCACAATGAATCAACCGAAAAACGTGGAGAACACCATGACTTATTCCTCTGCAACACATGCCTTCTCTGTCAACCCGGCAACGGGTGAAACCCTCGCCGCGTATCCGTGGGCGACGTCGGAACAGGTTGACCGCGCGATTTCTCAGTCCGATGCGGGCTATCGCCTGTGGCGTCGCGAAAGCGCCTCCCACCGGGCGCAAAAGCTGCGCGATCTTGGCGCCGCGCTGCGTCATCGCTCTGAAGAGATGGCGCAGACGATCTCCCGTGAAATGGGCAAACCCATTCAGCAGGCGCGGGCAGAAGTGGCAAAATCCGCCGGCCTGTGCGACTGGTACGCCGAGCACGGCCCGGCGATGCTGCACGCGGAACCGACGCTGGTCGAAAACCAGAATGCGGTCATTGAATACCGTCCGCTGGGGCCGATCCTCGCGGTCATGCCGTGGAACTTTCCGCTCTGGCAGGTGCTGCGCGGCGCGGTGCCGATTCTGCTGGCAGGTAACAGCTATCTGCTCAAACACGCGCCCAACGTCCTCGGCTCGGCGGAGCTTATCGCGCAGATCTTTGCGGATGCCGGTTTCCCTGAAGGCGTGTTCGGCTGGGTGAATGCCACCAACGACGGCGTCAGCCAGGCGATTAACGATCGTCGTATTGCGGCGGTGACCGTCACCGGCAGCGTGCGTGCCGGGGCAGCCATTGGTGCTCAGGCGGGGGCCGCGGTGAAGAAATGTGTTCTTGAACTGGGCGGCTCAGACCCGTTCATCGTTCTCAACGATGCCGACCTGGATCTTGCCGTGAAGGCGGCTGTAGCAGGCCGCTACCAGAATACCGGACAGGTGTGCGCGGCGGCCAAACGCTTCATTGTGGAAGAGGGTATTGCGAAGACCTTTACCCAGCGCTTTGTCGACGCGGTTGCTGCGCTGAAGCTGGGCGCGCCGGATCAGGAAGAAAACTATATTGGCCCGATGGCGCGTTTTGACCTGCGCGATGAACTCCATCAGCAGGTGCAGGCGACGCTGGCGGAAGGTGCAACGCTGCTGCTGGGCGGTGAGAAAATCAGCAGTGAGGGGAATTATTACGCCCCAACCGTGCTGGCGAACGTCACCCCGGCGATGACGGCCTTCCGGCAGGAGCTGTTTGGTCCGGTCGCGGCCATTACTATCGCGAAAGACGCGGAGCATGCCCTGATGCTTGCCAACGACAGCGATTTTGGCCTGTCTGCCACGGTCTTTACCGCCAGTGATGCGCTGGCAGAGACCTTCTCCCGCGAGCTGGAGTGCGGCGGGGTGTTTATCAACGGCTTTAGCGCCAGCGATGCGCGCGTGGCCTTTGGCGGCGTGAAGAAAAGTGGCTTTGGCCGCGAACTTTCCCACTTTGGGTTGCACGAGTTCTGCAACGTGCAGACGGTGTGGAAGGATCGCGTGTAATCCCGCGATGTCGGCCCTCATCTCGAGGGCCGTTGTCATTAATCTGCAATGGTTCTGTCATTTTCATTTCGTAGACTCGCTCGCGTCTAACGCCTTGTAAATGAAGCTAATTATGAACCTAACGCAAATTTTTCGCCGTATTGCGCAGCGTCTCACTCCCCGTCACTTTGGCCTGCTGACAGGGATCTTTTGCATTATTGGCCTTTTCTCCGCGCTGCAGCTCTCCTCGTCATTCCTGCTTAACGCCTCCCTGAACGAAGCCCAGCGCAACGAGCAGCAAAACCTGCTGGCGTGGCAGCAGCAGAGCAAGCTGGATCTGGCCCGCGTCTCTCTGCTGGCGGCAAGCGATCTCCTTAACCGCTCCGGGGTATGGTTTATGCAGGATAAAGAGACCGGATCCGACGGAAGCTGGCACAGCCTGATGGATGACGCGCAAAAGGCGCTGACGGTGTCTCAGCAGGCGTGGAAGGCCTGGCTGGCGCTGAATCCACCGAAAGACGACGCCCTGGTAAACAGCTATCAGCTCTTCTACGGCGCGATCAAAGAGCAGGCGGAAGGTCTGGTCAAAACCAATACCATCGACGCTTTTTTTGCCGTCCCGGCGCAGGCGTTTCAGACGGATTTTAACGACAACTATGCGCGCTACCAGCAGGCAAGCGAGAAGCAGGCCATGCAGGGGCGTCAGAGCCTCATGGCGCAGCTCTCTGACCTGCAAACGTTATTCCTGTTTGCCCCGTTGCTGTTAGTCGCCATTGCCGCTGTCGTCTGGTTCGGTATGTCCCGATGGGTGATTACGCCGCTGCGTCGGCTCATCGCGCATATCAACCGGCTGGCAGCAGGGGATCTCTCCGGCACGCCGCCGAACGTCATGCGCTTCAACCGGGAGATAGGGCAGCTTAGCGACAGCATTGCCACGATGCAGCACGGCCTGCAGCAGCTGGTGACGCAGGTCAGCCACGCCACGGCGACCATGGTGGAGAACATTGATTCTCTGGCGCAGGGTAACCAGAAGCTGTATCAGCAGTCGGCACGCCAGGCGAAAGAGCTTGAGGATGTGACGGCGCATATTGCGGCGCTGGAAAGCCACGTGGAAGGAAATACCGGCTATGCCAGACTCGCCTGCTCCCGGGCCGATGAAGCGCGCCAGGCAGCCGTGGGCGGCGACCAGATGATGTCGACCGTAAATGCGTCTATGCAGGCGATCGTCGACCGATCGTCTGAGATGCGCGGGATCGTGGCGATGATCGACAGCGTGGCGTTTCAGACGAACATCCTGGCGCTGAATGCCGCCATTGAGGCCGCCCATGCCGGAAATCAGGGGCGCGGGTTTGCCGTCGTCGCCCGGGAGGTTGGACTCCTGGCCAGAAAGAGCAGCCACTCGACGCAGACCATTCAGGAGCTGATCAACCGTTCACTGCAGGGTATCGAAGACGGTTCCCGTGCCGTCACCCTGATGGAAGAGAATTTGCAGCAGGTCACCGGTCTGGTGGGCAATTTGAGCAGTTTGCTGAATGAGATCTCCACCGCCACGCTCAGTCAGGGAGAGCGTATTCACCTGATGACGCGTCAGCTTCAGGCGCTGAACCAGGTCTCCCGTCAGACGGACCAGCTGGTCTCTGACGCCTCGGAGGCCTCTGAGCGGCTGCAAAAGCAATCCGATCTTTTATTGCAGGCCGTTTCGCGTTTTCGTCTTAGCGCCTGACGCAATACATAAGCCTCTGTTATACTCGCAGCCCGTTTTAGCCTGAGGGCAAGGAGCAAAGTGTGGCTGCGGTCATCCATAATGAGATGTTGGACGAGATTCTGGCGCAGGTTCGTCCGTTAATTGGAAAGGGGAAGGTTGCCGACTATATTCCGGCCCTTGCCTCGGTCAGCGGGAATAAGCTGGGTATTGCTATCTGCACCATCGACGGACAGCGATTCCAGGCAGGGGATGCAACAGAACGTTTTTCCATTCAGTCCATTTCGAAAGTGCTCAGTCTGGTTGCGGCGATGCGCCAGTATGAAGAAGACGAAATCTGGCAGCGCGTGGGTAAAGATCCGTCCGGCCAGCCTTTTAACTCGCTGCTTCAGCTTGAAATCGAGCAGGGTAAACCGCGAAATCCCTTTATCAACGCCGGGGCGCTGGTGGTCTGCGACATGCTGCAGAGCCGCCTCAGCGCGCCGCGTCAGCGAATGCTGGAGATAGTACGCCAGCTCTCGGGGGTTGACGACATTGCCTACGATCCGGTGGTGGCCCGCTCGGAGTTCGAACACTCTGCCCGTAACGCGGCCATCGCGTGGCTGATGAAATCCTTCGGCAACTTCCATAACGACGTGGCGACCGTCCTGCAAAACTACTTCCACTACTGCGCCCTGAAAATGAGCTGCGTTGAGCTGGCTCAGACGTTCCTGTTCCTTGCGCATCAGGGGCACGCGCCGCACCTCGATCAGGAGGTGGTTTCTCCTCTGCAGGCGCGCCAGGTCAACGCGCTGATGGCAACCAGCGGGATGTATCAAAACGCCGGCGAGTTTGCCTGGCGCGTTGGTCTCCCGGCCAAGTCGGGCGTGGGCGGCGGAGTGGTGGCGATTGTACCGCATGAAATGGCGATTGCGGTCTGGAGCCCCGAGCTGGATGAAACGGGAAATTCCCTTGCCGGTGTCGCGGTTCTGGAGAAACTGACCCAGCGTATGGGACGTTCCGTTTACTGATGTCTGACCTGGATCCCCTTTTTTCCCGTCTGGCGCGATCGACGTTTCGCTCGCGCTTCCGCTTAGGCGATAAGGAACGGCAGTATTGCTGGGACAAAGGCCCCGATACCATTGATCAGCATGCCGCTGATTTTGTCGAAAAGCGCCTTGCCCCTGCACAACCCGCGAATGACGGCAAACAGACGCCCATGCGCGGTCACCCGGTATTTATCGCCCAGCATGCCACCGCCACCTGTTGCCGGGGCTGTCTGGCGAAATGGCATAATATTCCTCACGGTGTTCAGCTCACCGCGCAGCAGCAGCAGTATATCGTCAGCGTGATTCACCACTGGCTGGTGCTCCAGATGAACGCCTAAATTTGACGAGTTATGATCCCGTTATATTTGTGTTATAGATTCATCCTAAGTGAGCGCCGATCGTGCTGACGACCGCAATAACTGCCATAAGCTTTCATATGGAATGAAATTTAATGCGTTCTGCTCTTACCGCTTTCAGGCCGTTCCAGCCTGACACGCCGCTGCGAAATGCATCGACGATCTTTATCCTCACCACTTTGTTCTATTTTGTGGGTGCGGAATTACGTCTCGTGGAGGCCTTGTCGCTGTTCTGGCCCCTCAACGGCGTGATGGCAGGGATCTTTGCCCGCTATGTTTTTCTGAATCGCCTGCATTACTACGCGGTATCCTATGTCGCCATGCTGATGTACGACGCGGTGACGACCAGCTGGGGGATAGCCTCCGTGGTGATCAACCTGTCTAACATGGTCTTTATCGTCGTGGTCGCCGTGCTGATTCAGCGTGACAGGCGGCTGATGAAGAAAACCCCGGATCCGCTTAACGCATTACGCCTGTTCAACTACTGCCTGATTGCTGCGCTGCTGTGCGCACTGCTCGGCGCGGTAGGGTCGGTCGGGATTGACAGCCACACCTTCTGGCCGCTCTTTGCCGACTGGTTTAGCGAGCAGTTCTCAACCGGCGTGCTTGTTGTGCCGTGTATGCTCACGATAGGCATGCCCGTGCGCGAATTCAGGTTACGTCTGGAGCAGCTATTACCGGTTATTGCGCTGATCGTCTCGGTGGTCGCGTCAGTCGTGATTGGCGGCGCGGGGAGCCTCTCTTTTCCACTGCCTGCGCTTATCTGGTGTGCGGTACGCTACCCATTGCCTGTGACCTGCTTGCTGACGTTTGTCACGGGCGCCATTGAAATTATTCTGGTCGCCAACTCGGTGATTAATATTGCCGTGGCGACACCGCTGACCACCCCAATGATGTTTTCTGCCCGGCTGGGTATTGCCACGATGGCGATCTGTCCGGTTCTGGTCTCCGTCAGCATGGCAGCCATTAATTCCCTGATCCGTCAGGTTTCCCTGCGGGCGGATTATGACTTTTTAACGCAGGTTTATTCGCGTTCCGGGCTTTATGAGGCGTTAAAACACGAAGAGACGCACCGCCATTCGCGTTTCCTGACCGTTATGCTGCTGGATATCGATTACTTCAAAAGCATCAACGATAACTACGGCCACGAGTGTGGCGACCGCGTGCTGGCGTCATTCGCCCGGCAGGTTCAGCAGGTGGTCGGTGAAGACGGGATGGTCGCGCGTATGGGCGGGGAAGAGTTCGCGGTGGTGGTCAACTCTGGCGACGCTCGACACGGTTATGAACTGGCGGAACGTATCAGAACTACCGTCGCTAACAATCCTTTTACATGGCGTCAGCAAACGCTCTCTCTGACGGTCAGTATTGGCCTTGGAAGCGGGAAGGCGGAGGCATGGCAGTTGACCGAGGTCTTCAACAAACTCATGACCGAAGCGGACGATCACCTCTATCGTTCAAAAAAAGCGGGTCGAAATCGTACCAGCGCCCGGGTCGCGGACGAGCATATTACTGCCGCCACCGGGCATGAAACAGAGCTGCGTTAATCGTCATAAGGCATTGACGTGAATAGCAAGTGGCTTAACAGACTGTCAGAACACTGACAATGTCACTGTTTAAGCTACGCTTTTAGTAACGCTTTACGTCAGGAGACATTATGAAAGCACCTGCAACCCCTGAAAATGAAACAGACAGACTGAACTCGCTGCGCGAATCAGGTCTGCTTGAGATCGACAGTTCCCCGGCGTTTGACCGGCTTACGCGTCTGGCGAAGCGCTTCTTCCAGGTGCCGCTGGCAATGGTCAACCTCATTGATGAGCACTCGCTGATCGTGAAGTCGGCCGATGGCAAGGCGCCTGACACCGTTCCGCGTAATATCTCGTTTTGTGGCCATACGATCCTCACCGAAGCACCGCTGGTGGTAGGGGATATGCTGCAGGACGATCGTTTTGCGGATAATCCGCTGGTGGCGGGTGAACCTCGCGTGCGTTTTTATGCGGGCTTCCCGCTGCGCCTGCGTGACGGCGCCAGCGTGGGCTCGCTGTGTCTGATTGATTACGCCCCCCGTGAGTTCTCGGCGGCCGATCTTGCCGTGCTGGGAGACCTGGGCGCGCTGGCAGAAGATGAGTTTGCCGCCATCAGCGCGGCGACCACGGATGAGTTAACCGGCTTATTCAACCGCCGGGGCTTTAATCAGCTGGTGCGGTTTACGCTTTCGGTTGCCCGACGCCGGGCGGAGCCGCTGACGCTCGGCTGGCTGGATTTGGATCGCTTTAAGGAGATTAACGATCGCTACGGGCATGAAGAGGGCGATAAGGCGCTTAAAGTTATGGCGCAGCTGATGCGCAGCGCTTTCCGTGAGGCCGATATGCTGGTGCGTTTTGGCGGGGATGAGTTCGCGGTGCTGTTCGCGGATACCGACGAGCAGGGCGCCTGGATAGCCATGCAGTATCTCGCCGAGCAGGTGGAAAGCTATAACGCCCGCAAGCTTCACCCGTGGTCGCTACACTTCTCATGGGGGCTCAGTGAATTCGATCATAACGGCAACGACCTGCAACAGTGGTTAAAAGATGCCGATGGAAAGATGTATGCCATGAAGCAGCAGCGCCAGCGCGCCCGGTGACATAATAAAAGCCTATGTCCGAACCGCTTGCGTTAATAAGTTGTTAAACCCAAAGTGAGCGTATTCAACGTAAGGAAAAACAATGAATACCTCACTGCAAATCAAAACCCTCACCCGGGAAGAGATCCTCATCCATCTTGATGCGCTGGCCGGGATCCTCGAAAACTGCGTAAACGGCGGGGCATCCGTCAGCTTTATGCTCCCTTTTAGCCTCGACAAGGCCCGTACTTTCTGGCGCGGTATTGCCGAAAGCGTCGCGCGAGGCGAGCGGCTGGTGCTTGCCTGCGTCGATGCGCAGGACGGGGTCATTGGAACGGTGCAGCTGATCGCAGACCAGCCGGAAAACCAGCCGCACCGGGCGGATGTGGCGAAGCTGCTGGTGCATGAAAAAGCGCGTCGAAAAGGGGCCGCAATGGCGTTAATGGAAGCGCTGGAAGCTGAGGCCCGGGCCAGAGACATTTCTGTGCTGGTGCTCGATACTTCTACCGGCAGCGGGGCCGAAACCTTCTACCTGCGTGCCGGCTGGCAAAAGGTTGGTGAGATCCCGCGCTACGCGCTGATGCCTGACGGCGCCCTGACCGCCACCTCTGTGTTTTATAAGTTCTTATAATTATTTTGCACAACCGCACCGCGGATTGATCAAAACAGGGTTTCTGGTCGTTAAGTTTTGATAAGTTATCGTACCAATCTTATCAGGCTGTATGACTAATCATAAAAGGAACCCCCTTGTGAACACGCTCAACCGTCGTGATTTTCCCGGTGCGCACTATCCAGAACGCATCATTCAGTTTGGTGAAGGCAATTTCCTGCGTGCGTTTGTCGACTGGCAAATTGACCTGTTAAACGAACATACCGATCTTGACGCTGGCGTGGTAATCGTTCGCCCGATTCAGAGCGACTTCCCGCCGTCGTTAAGCACCCAGGATGGGTTGTACACCACGATCGTTCGTGGCCTGAATGAGCAGGGCGAGGCGGTGAGCGAGGCCCGGCTGATCCGCTCCGTTAACCGGGAAATCAGCGTCTATGACGACTATGGCGCATTTCTGAAACTGGCTCACAATCCCGATATGCGGTTTGTATTCTCGAACACCACCGAAGCGGGTATCAGCTACCACGCGGGTGACAGCGTCGACGATGCCCCTGCGGTGAGCTATCCGGCGAAGCTGACGCGTCTGCTGTTTGAGCGCTTTAGCCACTTCAACGGTGCGGCTGACAAGGGCTGGATCATCATTCCCTGCGAGCTGATTGACTACAACGGTGACGCACTGCGTGAACTCGTCTTGCGCTATGCGCAGGAGTGGGCGCTGCCTGCCGCCTTTATGCAGTGGCTCAACGACGCCAACAGCTTCTGCTCGACGCTGGTTGACCGTATCGTGACAGGCTATCCCCGCGATGAAGCGGCCGCACTGGAGGCTAAACTGGGTTATCACGATGGGTTCCTCGACACGGCCGAACATTTTTATCTGTTTGTGATTCAGGGGCCGGCATCTCTTTCGCACGAACTTCGTCTGGATAAGTACCCGTTAAACGTGTTGATTGTCGATGACATCAGGCCCTACAAAGAACGCAAGGTGGCCATTCTGAACGGCGCGCACACGGCGCTGGTGCCGGTCGCCTTCCAGGCCGGGCTGGATACGGTAGGCGAGGCGATGAATGATGCCGAGGTCTGCGCGTTCGTCGAAAAAGCGATTTATCAGGAGATCATTCCGGTCCTCGATTTGCCGCGTGAAGAGCTGGAATCGTTCGCCAGTGCGGTGACAGGACGTTTTCGTAATCCCTACATCAGACACCAGCTGCTCTCCATCGCGCTTAACGGTATGACCAAATACCGCACCCGCATCCTGCCGCAGCTGCTGGCAGGGCAGACGGCGACGGGGCAATTACCGGCTCGCCTGACGTTTGCTCTGGCCGCATTGATCGCGTTTTATCGCGCGGAGCGTAACGGGGAGAGCTATCCGGTGCAGGATGATGCACGCTGGCTGGATCGTTATCAGCAGCTGTGGGCGCAGCACCGCGATCGACAGCTTAGCACCCGTGAACTGGTGCAGTCGGTGCTCAGCGCACGCGACCACTGGGAGCAGGACTTGACGCAGGTAAGCGGTCTTGTCGACCAGGTGACGCTGGATCTGGATGCCATTCTGCTTAAGGGCATGCGCGCCGCGGTTAAACCGCTTTGCTAATGCATTCACCCGGCTTCGGCCGGGTTTGAATAGGCCCTATTTAGTTACAACATACTATGTGCTTTGTTTTTAAAAAGGACATGCAGCACCGTGCGAATTTCGCTAATCAGGGGAGAAAATGCAATGTCCCGTTAACAAGCTTGCAACGGTGACGGGGATCACGTTTAATAGCCTCGCTCTTTTCTTGCCTGAAACTCACTATGATCGTTCGTCCTAAACAGCACTGGCTACAACTGATTTTTGTCTGGCACGGTTCGGTACTTCCCAAGATCTATACCCGATTGCTGCTCAACTTCCTGCTCTCTATCGCCGTTATCCTGATGTTACCGTGGTATACCTCGCTCGGTATCAAATTTACCGTGGCGCCATTCAGCATTCTCGGCGTGGCGATCGCTATCTTTCTGGGTTTCAGAAACAACGCCTGTTATTCCCGCTACGTTGAGGCAAGGCTGCTCTGGGGGCAGTTGATGATAGCGGCACGCTCGCTGTTTCGCGAGGTAAAAAACACCTTACCCGACGATAAGCACCTCGGCGAATTTGTCCGCCTGCAGATTGCTTTCGCCAACTGTCTGCGCATGACCCTGCGCCGGGAACTGAATGCTGAGCAGCTCTCTCGTTATCTTGCTGCGGAGGATTTACGTAAAGTCATGGACGCCAACTCACCGGCGAACCGTATTTTGCTGATCATGGGGGAGTGGCTGGCCGTGCGGCGGCGAAACGGGCAACTCTCAGACATTCTGTTCCATAGCCTGAACAACCGTCTGAACGACATGTCTATCGTCCTTTCCGGCTGCGAGCGCATTGCGACCACGCCGGTGCCGTTTGCCTACACGCTGATTTTGCACCGCACGGTATATCTGTTCTGCATTATGCTGCCGTTCGCACTGGTTGTGGACCTGCACTACATGACGCCCTTTGTCTCTGCGCTGATTTCTTATACCTTTATTTCGCTGGACACCCTGGCGGAAGAGCTGGAAGACCCGTTTGGCACGGAAGATAACGACCTGCCGCTGGACGCCATCTGCAACATGATGGAACGCGATCTGCTGCAGATGAATGATGAAGAGAACATTCCGGACAGGCTGATGCCGGATAAGCACTATCAGCTGACCTGACGGGCGTTCCACTCGTCGCGGGTAATCTCCCACAGCTCGGAGTCCAGCATCCCGCTGACGTAGGCTTTCTTCTCCGTTCTGATAAGCCGCATGCCGCTACTGTCAGAAATACGACGGGAGCGGCTGTTGGCGGCGGCCTTCGGGGCCCGCAAAACGGATTTGTTTAGCGTGTTGAACCAGTAATCCGTCGCCGCAATACTGGCTTCGCGCATATATCCGAAACCCTGAAACTCCGGCGCGAGCCAGAACCCGCGGTTGTTATCCTCGACGTCGTACAGGCAAATAATGCCCATCAATTCATCCGGCACCTCACGTCGCCGGATGCTCCAGAACCAGGCAATCCCTTTTGCCATATCCGGCAGCGCCACATTGTTGACATAGTTTTCCGCGCCGTTATCCGGGTAGGGCCAGGGCACGGAAGAGACCATATAGCGGACAATCTCCCAGCGCGGATACAGCGTTTGTATCTGGACGGCATCTTCGGCAACCAGCGGTTTCAGCAGTAAACGTTCTGTCGTGAGCGTCGGTATCGTCATGCGCGGATCTCCCTTTTTAGGCGTTATGCTTTTGTTTGCGTTCTGGTATTTTCATCTTTACGGCACTCTATCCCAGCGAACTCTTTTCCCATACTACTAACAATTGCAGAGGTCAGCATGGCATTAAGACGGGCCAACCCACAGGAAGCCGAAACACTCTGGAATATACGCAATCAGGCGATTCGTCACGGCTGTACAACCAGTTACGACGCTGAGGTCATTGCGCGCTGGACGCCCGATCTGATGCCCGAACGCTATCGGCAAATGGTCATTGAATACCCTTTTTACGTGGTTGAAGATGAAAAGGGCGATGTTGCGGCAACCGGCTACCTCGATCTGGATACCCATTGCCTGGAGGCGATTTTCACCTTGCCCGCAGCATCCGGCAAAGGCATGGCGACCCGGATTATTGAGGCCCTCAAACATGAGGCCCGTAGCCGGGGGATAACCCGCCTGACGCTTGATGCAACGCCTAACGCCCAGTCGTTTTATCAGAAGCTGGGGTTTGTGACGCTGCGCGAAAACTATCATCACTCGCGTATGGCCGGGGCTGATTTACGCTGTTTTGAAATGGCGATTACTCTGTAATGTGAGGAAAACATGGCTGTTACGGTACGACCGCTATACATAGACGATTATTCCCAATGGCGACCGCTGTGGGACGGCTATACCCATTTTTATGATTGCTACCTTGAGGAATCCGTCACCGCAGCGACGTGGGAAAGGGCGCTCTCAGCGCATTCATCGATGTTCTGCCGGGTCGTGGAGAAAGACGAAAAGATCATCGGTTTCGCAATGTGTGTTCTGCACGAAGGCACCTGGTCAACCGCACCCATCTGCTACCTGGAAGATCTGTTTGTTGATGCTGCCGAACGCGGGGCGGGGGCCGGTAAGGCGCTCATTGACGCTCTGATTGAGGAAGGCAAGCGCGAAGGGTGGTCGAAACTGTACTGGGTCACCCGGGAGAACAATCCGGCGCGTAAACTTTATGACAAATATGGTGAAGCTGACGACTACGTCCGCTACCGTCTCTCCCTCTAAGACTTCAAGGCCTGTGTTTGTATCACACTGTATCAGCGTCCCGGATACATACACAGGCTTGCAATAAACCCGCTTTCGCACATATCCGCTATACATTGAGGTGTTGTGATATCCCCGTGAATTGTACTCAACCGGAGATACCAACATGTTCAGCAAACTTGCTTACTCAACCCTCGCACTGACCGTTTCGCTTGGCACCGTGATGTCCTGTCAGGCGGAAGCCACCGGCACGAATTTCGCGGCCGCCTTTGATCATCCCCAGCAAATTAACGCTGGCGATCTGAACGTCGGTTATGTCGACATTGGCCCGAAAGACGGTCAGCCGGTTATTTTATTGCACGGCTGGCCCTACGATATTCACAGCTACGCCGAGGTCGCACCCGCTCTGGCGGCAAAAGGCTACCGCGTCATTGTGCCGTCTCTGCGCGGCTACGGTACCACGCGCTTCCTGTCAGCAAACACACCGCGCAACGGCCAGCCCTCGGCGATGGCGAAAGACATCGTCAACCTGATGGATGCCCTGAATATCCGGCAGGCGGTGTTTGCAGGATATGACTGGGGCGCCCGGACGGCGGATATCGTCGCGGCGCTGTGGCCTGAGCGTGTAAAATCACTGGTGTCGGTGAGCGGGTATCTCATCAGCAGCCAGCAGATTGGCAAACAGCCGCTGCCGCCAAAAGCAGAGCAGCAGTGGTGGTATCAATTCTATTTTGCGACAGAGCGCGGTGCGGAAGGCTATGCCAAAAACACGCATGACTTTGCGCGCTTAATCTGGTCGCAGGCCTCGCCTGACTGGAAATTCAGCGACGCGGTCTTTAACGCCAGCGCCAAATCCCTCGATAACCCGGACCACGTCGCGGTGACGCTCAGTAACTATCGTTGGCGTTTAGGGCTGGAAAAAGGCGAGCGCAAATACGACCGCTACGAGCAAAAACTGGCCACGCTGCCGAATATCACCGTACCAACGATCACCATCGAAGGCGGCAACAACGGCGCGCCGCATCCGGCACCGCAGGCCTATGCAGCTAAATTTACCGGCAAATATGAGCACCGCACCTTCGGCGCAACCGTGGGGCACAATCCGCCTCAGGAAGATCCGCAGGATTTCGTTAAGGCGGTTATCGACGCGGATAAGCTGTGAAATGTGCTATTTTCAGTACGTTACCCTTCGGTCTGGAGAGTTCGGTGGAACATATTGACCACATCCTTGTCGTCGATGACGACAGGGATATTCGTGAACTGATTGTCGACTATCTCGTTAAGTCCGGTTATCGCGCCTCCGGTGCGGCGAACGGCAAAGAGATGCGTGCCGTGCTGGATAAACAGCATATCGATCTGGTAGTGCTGGATATCATGATGCCCGGTGACGACGGCCTTACGCTGTGTCGAGAGCTGCGCGTCGGGAAGTATAAAGATTTGCCCATTCTGATGCTGACCGCGCGTAACGAGGAGACGGACAGGATCCTGGGGCTGGAGATGGGGGCGGATGATTACGTCGTGAAGCCGTTTGTCGCACGTGAGCTACTGGCACGCATTAAAGCGATTTTACGGCGTTTTCGCGCGATGCCGCCCAATTTACAGGTGACGGAAGCAGGGCGGCTGGTGATGTTCGGTGAATGGCAGCTCGATACCGTCGCTCGCCACTTAATCGACCCGGAAGGGGTGATCGTCGCGCTCAGCGGAGCGGAGTATCGTCTGCTGCGCGTTTTCCTTGACCATCCGCAGCGCGTGCTGACCCGAGACCAGCTGCTCAACCTGACGCAGGGGCGAGACGCCGAGCTGTTTGAACGCTCAATCGACCTGCTGGTTAGCCGGGTTCGCCAGCGTCTCAATGAAGATGCCCGCACGCCCGCCTATATCAAAACCGTGCGCAGCGAAGGCTACGTCTTTACGATGCCGGTGACCATCAAAGAGGTTAACGAATGACGATCTGGCCGCGCTCGCTGCTGGCCCGTTTGCTGCTCGTCGTGCTGGCCGGTCTGCTGCTGGCTAACGCCCTGAGCCTGACGCTGGTCATGGTTGAACGCATGCACAGCGCCCGCACGGTGATGCTCGGTAATCTGGAAAACGATGTCGCAACCAGCGTCGCCATTTTAGACCGCTTACCGGCCAGCGAACGCGCCGCCTGGCTGCCGCGGCTTGAACGAGGTAACTATCGTTATATCCTGGGCACAGGGGAACCCGGCGCAGCGCCGACGGATAAGCGTTCGCAGGACGCCATCAGAACCTTAAAAGCGACGCTGGCCGCGCATTACCCGGTTAGCTTTACCGCCGTTCCTGGCGCCATTTCACATATTCAGGCCCACCTTACGTTACGTGATGGCGCACCGCTGACCATTGACCTGATCCCACGCATGCCGCCCGTCGCCAGCTGGCTCCCGGTCGTCCTCATCCTGCAGCTGCTCGTGCTGGCCGTCTGCGCCTGGATCGCCGTGCGGCAGGTGGTACGGCCTTTTTCACACTTTACCCGCGCGGTGGATGCGCTGGATCCGGCGGCCAGCACGCCTATGACGGAAAAAGGGCCGCTTGAGGTGCAGCGGGCAGCGCATGCCTTCAACGCCATGCAGGCGCGCATTCAGTCTTATCTCCGGGAACGCGCGCAGATCCTGGCCTCGATTTCTCACGATCTCCAGACGCCCATTACCCGCATGAAGCTGCGCGTCGAAATGGCCGGAGAGCCTGAACTTCGCGACAAGCTCCTGAACGACCTTGATAACATGTCTCGTCTGGTGCGGGAGGGCATTGCGTATGCCCGGTCATCGGAATCACTGGAGGAGACGTCTCTGAAGCTGGAGCTGAACGCCTGGATCAACAGCATCGCCTGCGATTATCAGGACATCGGTAAAAACGTGCACTTTCAGGCAAGCGAAACCCGCTTGCCCATCGTCACGCGGCCGCAGGCGCTTCGCCGGGTGATGACCAACCTGCTGGATAACGCCCTCAAATTCGGCGAGCGTGCTGCGATTGCGATAGACGTTTCGTCGGACAGCGAGGTCATTATTCACATTATGGACGACGGACCGGGAATACCCGAAGCCGAGCTGGAGGCGGTTCTGCAGCCGTTTTATCGGGTTGAAACCTCGCGTAACCGCGATACCGGCGGGACAGGACTCGGCCTGGCGATTGCCGCGCAGCTGACCGCACAGCTGGAAGGAAAACTCAGGCTGGCGAACCGCGCCGGGGGCGGACTGGATGTCGCCATTACGCTACCGCGTCGTTCGTAGAATTGTACGGCTTTGTATCTCCCGGCCTGGGCGATACAGAGCCAGACAAAACCCACGCGTTTACACATACCCTGAACACATCCGCACGATGAAATAGCCTCACTGCAGTGTCGCAGGACATGTCATGTGAGGTCACTATGTTTCTGGTAATCGCTTTTCTGGGCGGGATGATAAGCCTGCTCAGCCCATGTACGCTCCCGGTTATTCCACTCCTGTTCGCCGGTTTCCAGGGGCAGCGTCGGCATATTCTGGCCCTGCTTGCGGGGATGATCGTGATGTTCACTCTGGTGGCAATGGTCATCACCGTCGCCAGCGAGTGGATAACAGAGGCAACCATTGTCGGGCGCTGGATCGCGCTCGTCATTCTGGCCACCGCCGCGCTGGCCTTGATTTTCCCGTCTTTCGCCCAGCGTATTGCGGGACCGGCCGTCAGCGCGGGACATGTTCTCAACAGCCGTAGCGGGCAAACGCGCGGAATGGCATCGGCTTTTCTGGCCGGGCTAGCGGTTGGGCTGCTCTGGTCTCCCTGCGCCGGGCCTATTCTGGGCGCGATTTTCAGCATTAATATTGCGGGGCATTCGGCCATCGCCACAGGCGCACTGCTTGCCGCCTATGGCAGCGGATGCGCGCTGATGCTGGGTCTACTCGTGTTCGGCGGACGCTCGCTGATGGCACCACTGAGAGCAAAATCGGCGCTAATGGCGAAGTTGCGTCAGGGTGCGGGGGTGGCGATGTTAGCCGCAGTCGTCCTGAACGCGACGGGGATGACTTCGCTACTGAAAGGGGCAAACGGCGTCGCGGACCGTCTTGAGACGGCGCTCTTGAATCTAACGAAACCTGCCACCGCGCCGGTGAAGCTCCAGCCGGTAGTCATGACAGAGCCCAGCAGCCAGCTGCCTTCGCTAAGCGGTGGAACAGGGTGGATAAACGGTGACCCTGTCACGTCTGAATCGTTACGGGGAAAGGTTGTACTGATTGATTTCTGGACGTGGGACTGCATTAATTGCCAGCATACGCTCCCCCATGTGCGGGAGTGGGCCACAAAGTACCAGCCGCAGGGTCTGGTGGTGATTGGCGTTCACACCCCGGAATATCCCTGGGAGAAACCGCTGTCGTCGGTTAAAAATGCGGTGAATAAATGGCAACTGCCGTATCGGGTGGTGACGGATAACAACTATCAAATCTGGAATGCGTTCGGCAATCAGTACTGGCCAGCACATTACTATTTTGATGCCAAAGGGCAGCTGCGCTATACCGCCTTTGGCGAAGGTGACTATGAGCAACAGGAAAAGGTTATCCAGCAGCTGCTCAAAGAAGCCCGCTCATAATCGGATCAGGGCTGGCGTTGAGCCACGATAAACAACCTTGGAAAAGCCAGCAGTATCTGCCCGTTTTCCTGGAGCGGATACTGCTCTTCCAGCAGTTCATGGTAGCGTTTCAGGAACCGTTTCTGCTCGCTCTCGTTAAGTTCCTGAAGCCAGGGGCGAAGGCCGGTGGCGCTTACCCAGTCAATAATCGCCTGATGAGAGCTCATTTTGTGATAATAGGTTGTCCGCCAGATATCCACGTCACAGCCAGCTTCAGACAGAATATCGTAATAAGCGTGTACGCCCGGCAGCGGTTCGCGGCCACGATCTGGGTAGTCTTGCTCCAGCGCCACTTCACGCATCGCCACATGGGTGGGTTCCAGCCAGTTATCAGGCATCTGGACCGCCAGCACGCCATTTAGCTTAAGCAGGGAAACAAGATGCGGCAGGAGATCGTAATGGTCCGGAATCCATTGCAGCGACGCGTTGGCATAAATCAGGCTCAGCGGCTGGCCGGGCGTGTACTGACGAATATCGGCCTCTACAAAATGGCAATCGGGTAAGGCGGCGCGTGCTTCCTCGAGCATGGCAGGGGAGTTATCGACCCCGGTGATGTGAGCAGAAGGCCAACGATGCTTCAACAGCGCGGTGCTGTTTCCCGGTCCGCAGCCCAAATCCGCGATGGTAGCGGCCTCATCCAGAGGAACTCTGGCGAGCAGTTCTACGGCCGGACGCGTTCTTTCTGCGCCAAATTGCAGGTAAAGAGAAGGGTTCCAGTCGGCCATTATCAATTCTCCGTTTTGCATGTTTCTGCAAGAATAGCACAGGCAGATGCCTGCAAAGCGGTAGTGGCGAGGGTGTTTGGCCAGAAGAAGCCAGCAGAGTCTGAAAATGAAGAGATGTGCAAAAAAATAATAAAAAGGAAATATTACCCCTTAAAAGATTAAGGGGCAATACATTTATTGTAATTATTTTATGATTATTGTTTTTTAATATTTTATCGGCAAAGTGCTTCTTATGCTCTGTACCCGAAACTTTAAATATTAGATAATCATCGATGGGTATATCCCTGGTGTTTCGTAGGTCTTTGACCTCCTGGCCGCTTAGTTTTGCGAGAACTTCGTGGTCAGGTACTTTTTAAGTATAGGGAATATGCGGCACAATGAAAGCTGTCCTTAAAGACAGGTGATAATAGTTTCAGGTGTTATTATCAGGAACAAGAGCATGAATTCTGTCATTGAATTTTTTTTACACGACTACGATGATTTACCCCCAGCATTAGCGCGCGAACTTTACCGACTCCGGAGAAAAACGTTTCGGGACCGACTCGACTGGAAAGTGGAATGCGTCGAAGGTATGGAGAAGGATCAATTTGATTCCCATAACACGACATATTTACTGGGTATGTATGATGGACAACTGTTATGCGGCGCACGATTTATTAACGCAACGCAGCCCACGATGATAAGCGAAATTTTTCATAATTATTTCGACAACCCCATTATTTTTCCCGCAGATGTTCCTTGTTGTGAAGTGAGCCGTTTATTTTTAGATAAAGAAATACGAGATTCCGCAAGTCTGCATGGCGTGCCCGCCAGTAAAGCATTGTTTCTTGCAATGAATATTTATTGCATGAAGAACAAATATCATGGAATGTATGCTGTAGCCAGTCGTGGAATGTACGCCATATTTCGCCATGCGAACTGGAAAGTTGAAGTTATACAGCGTGGTGTTTCTGAAAAAGGCGAGGTCATTTACTATATTTATATGCCCGCCAGCACCAGCATTATTGAAGACATTATTAGCAAAGACAAATCCAGTCACTGGCTTCGCGAAATGCTCGAGCACTTACGCCATTTATAACCAGTGGCTGAGGCTCAGTCCTCCAGTAACCGGAGTTCCGTTCCAAGTTTTATTGCGTGCCTTGCATTATTCACGCCGAGCTTTTTCATGATGTTGCCCATATGGAATTTAACGGTGCGCTCAGCAATAGACAATATAACAGAAATTTCTGCGTACGTTTTTCCGGCGCTGACCCATTTAAGGATTTGGCGCTCACGTGGCGACAGGAAAACATTCTTTTTCTGCTGATGCTGACTATACAGATTGAGTGTCTTCTGGTGTAACTGAACAAGGAAACGTAGAAAATGCGGCCGATATTTTTCAATGTCAATCCCAGAATGCTTAGGACTGATGACGAATAAGACAACAAGATTATTCAAATAGTCATGCAGAGGAAACGTCTGTCCCTGATAAATATCATACTGGACACTTTCGTCGAAAATACGCGTCAGGTTATAACCATCTGACAGGACAACATCACTTTCCCAGAAAAAATCTTCCACACAGCGTAAAGCCCGAATGATAACAGGGTCAATGAACTGATATTTTTTTTCAAGGTAGATAGTAAACCACTCTGGACTGTTATTGATTATCCTCATCTGTGAGGGATCTTTCTTGTTCATAATGGCGTAGGCGAAGACGATCCCTTTGAAGTCCTCAAAAAACGCGTCCAGCTCACTCTGAATTTGCGTATTGATCGTTAAGTCGTTGTAATATGTATCCTTCACGTGAGTTGCTGCCTCCTGTACGAGTGGAGGAGCAAGTATAATATGCTTCGTTATCTGTAGCGAGTCGCATTTTAATCCAGTCAACAGATAAGACAGGCTGCCTCAACTGGCAGCCTCGTGAACGTTTGGGATTTTTGAATGGTAAATGCAGATGACTTAGGGAATTGTTGATGTTTTTATCGAATTTCGAAATCGTTCACTAAATATAGTAGGCTGCAACATTTAGGAGGTTTTACGCTTTTCCCCCAGGTTCATACAAATTGAAATCAGGATTTAAACCAGTGGGTTACAGAATGCCTTTCAGGGCAATATGATAAAGCAGCATGATGGTTTTACCGTCGACAATCCTGCCGGTTTCAATGCGGCGTAATGCCTCTTCAAGCGTCATTTCCAGCACGTCGATATCTTCTCCCTCAGCCTTGATCCCGCCGCCGACGCCGGTTCTGTCTTTCGGCTGATACTCGGCAAGATAAAAATAGAGTTTTTCCGTGACAGAGCCCGGGCTCATATAGGCTTCAAAGATTTTCTCTACGCGCGTAACGTGGAATCCGGTCTCTTCTTCCGCTTCTGCTTTGATGCGGCTTTCAGGATCCATGTTGTCCAGCAATCCCGCCGCCGCTTCAATTAAATCGTCCTCATGGCCGTTAATAAAAACAGGGAAGCGGAACTGGCGCGTCAGGATGACCGTCTTTTTCTCACGGTTGTAGAGAAGAATCGTCGCGCCGTTGCCACGGTCATACACTTCCCGCTGTTGCCGCTGCCATTCGCCATCACGACGCTGCAGGTCGAAGGTGTATTTTTTAAGGATGTACCAGTTATCTGACAGGGTTTCACTGTTAATGATGCGCACATCTGCACGTTTTGATTGCACGATTGTTCCTCCTTACGTAGAGTAATACTCATAAACAGCAATATCATGCACTTTCAAGGTAAAACATGCAACATCAGGAAAACAGGATGCTCACTCGTCAGCGAAAACAATTGATCCTTGAAAAGCTGGGTGCCGAAGGTCAGGTCCAGTCAAAAGCGCTCAGCATTCTTTTCGACGTCTCTGAAGATACTATCCGGCGCGATCTCCGCGAGCTGGCGGCAGAAGGGCGTTTGCAGCGTGTTCACGGCGGCGCACTACCGTCATCTTCCGCAATTGCTCCGTTTGCCGAACGGCAATCCGTGAAGATGGATGCAAAAAAAAGGGTGGCCCGGAAAGGGGCACAGCTGATTTCATCAGGCCAGGTGGTAATTATCGACGGTGGCACGACAACCTCGGAGCTGATTACCTTTTTCCCGCCTGACTTGCGCATCACCGTGGTGACGCACAGCCCGAGTATTGCTCTGGGGCTTGTTGATCATCCTGCCATTGAGGTGATTTTGATCGGCGGACGGTTGTATAAACACTCGATTGTTGCGGTCGGCGCGGCGGCCATCGAAGGCATAGAGAATATTCATGCAGATCTGTTCTTTATGGGCGTGACCGGTATTCATCCGGATGCGGGGCTGACAACCGGCGATTTCGAAGAGGCATGCATCAAACGTGCATTCTCCGGCAGAGCCGCGGAAACGGTCGTTCTGGCGTCTCCGGAAAAGATCAACACCGCGTCGTCGTTTGTGATTGGCGATGTATCTTCAGTGAATACCATCATCGTTGATGACGGTACAGATAAGGAGTGGATCCGCGCGGTATCGGAAAAGGGGGTATCCGTCGTGCTGGCCTCAGATCGTGACAGCCTCTGACAGCCAGCGACTGGCTGTCAGGATTTAGCTTCTAAATGACTTTCCGGCGCATGGCATACGGCTTCGATGTTATGACCATCAGGCGAGATGACAAAAGCGGCATAGTAATTTTCACCATAGGAACGTAGCCCCGGCTCACCGTTATCACGTCCGCCAGCGCCCAGCGCGGCATGGTAAAAATCATCTACCTGCTGACGGGTCTTGGCCACAAACGCCAGATGCAGAGGCGCTGGTTTGTCATTTGTCTGGAAAAGGCAAAGCGAAACGTCGCCAGAGCTCATCTCAACACCATAATCCGGCGCGCCTTCATCGATGAGTTCTACACCAAGCGGACGAAGCGCCTCGAGGAAGAAGGTTTTACTTTTTTCATAATCGCTGACGCCAAATTTCACATGATCAAACATTATCGACTCCTTGAAAGCGATAGAGAAATGAAGAGTATAGAAGGTGACAGGAGTCGAATATGAGCACAGGTGCGTCTATGTGACAGATATCTCGTTACATAGCAGACCGTTTCCGTCCAACAAATGTCCAGCGCAGGTAATCGTAAACCCAGTTAAACAGCATCGTGTACGGCAGGAAAAACAGTACCAAACCAATCTCAACAAAAAATGCCTCCGTCATCGTTAAATGCAGCATCACCATGGCCACAGGAATTAACGTGATGATAAGTCCGGCTTCGAAACAGGCCGCATGGAGCGCGCGGACGAGGAACGTTCTTTCAAACTGGTATTTTTTCTGAAGAGCGTCAAAGAATTTGTTAAACACAAAATTCCATGCCGTGGCGGTAAGCGCGGATATCACGGACAGCGAGCCAGACTGGAGTACCGACACGTTCATCAGCCAGGCAAGCGACAGCGCGATGATAATGTTGGCCGTGACTTCAAAAATGACCGCGTGGAAAATCCTTTCTCTAAAGCTTTTATCTAATTCAATTTCCATAAGTTTACGGCAGCAGTGGGCAAAGGCTGAAGTATATCAAACGTCTTTCAACCATGTGTAAACGTAGACGTTGGGTCGTGCGGGGCCTCGACACAAATCATGCCTGAAAAGGTGGCTTCACATGATTCAATGGACCAGGTCAATCATGACCGCAGAAATGCAGATTTTGCCTCCACTTATGTTAGTGCGCATAATGTATATTATGTTAAATGACATCTGATAGCTAATCACGAGCCGATACATCAATCTGTTATTAATTCTGACCACCCTCTCGCTTCTCGTCTTTCACTGTCGATAACGACGATTTGTGAAAAAAACTCATAACACCATTCGATGGCGCATGCTGGTTCCCTTCATGTCAGTGCAATACCCTGTCACATAAAGAATTGCTGGCAATAAAAGAAGGAACACAGAATGAAGTATGTGAATCTGGGTCGTAGCGGTTTGCAAGTCTCCCGTCTTTGCCTCGGTTGTATGAGCTATGGTGAACCTGAACGCCTGCCTCAACCCTGGTCCCTGGATGAAAAAGCGTCACGACCGCTCATCCGTCAGGCGCTTGAAGCAGGCATTAATTTTTTTGATACCGCGAATATCTACTCGGGCGGAAGTTCTGAAGAGATCACTGGAAAAGCGCTGAGAGAAATGGCCAGACGCGATGAGATCGTTGTGGCGACAAAGACCTTCTTTCCGTGGCGCAACTCACCCAATACCGGGTTTCTTTCCCGCAAGGCCATTTTTCAGTCTATTGACGATAGCCTGATGCGCTTAGGTATGGATTATGTGGATCTCTTTCAGATTCACCGCTTTGACCACTCTACGCCTGTTGAAGAGACCATGGAGGCTCTGCATGACCTCGTTAAATCAGGAAAAGTACGTTACATCGGCGCATCATCTATGGAAGCCTGGCGCTTTGCAAAAATGCAGCATACTGCAGAGCGTAACGGCTGGACCCGATTTATTACGATGCAACCGCAATACAACCTGCTTTACCGGGAAGAAGAGCGCGAGATGCTGCCCCTGTGTGAAGACCAGGGCGTTGGAGTGATCCCCTGGAGTCCGATGGCGCGCGGCAGGCTTACGCGCGACTGGAGTGTCACGTCCCGACGAACGCAAAACGATGCCTTTGCATTAAAAATGTACGAGAACGCAGCCCTTCTGGATAAGCCCGTTATTGATGTTGTCGCCAGCATTGCTGAAAAGCACCATGTGCCAAGAGCCCATGTTGCACTTGCCTGGTTGCTATCAAAAACGGTCATCACAGCCCCGATCATTGGCGCGACCAAACCAGAACATCTTTCCACGGCTATCAGCGCACTGGACTTTACACTTAGCGATGCTGAAATCACGGAACTCGAGGCACTCTATCTGCCGCACCCCGTCGACGGGATCATTCCCCCGCTTCCTGATACGCCCCCTTCACTCACGCCGCCTTCAGCAATACAGAACCGTTAACACCCTTCCCTGGCCCGGCGTTGCCGGGTCTCCCTGGCCACTGATGTGAAAAAGGTGGCCATTACCGTTTAACTTTTATCAAACTGACTTTCGGTAAACGGATCGGCGCGACCGCCCTGCAATGGGATTTTGGCCAGCGCCGCATCGATTTCGCGTAGCTCGCTGTCCGTCAACCGGACTTGCGGTGCACCGCTGTTTTCTATTAGGTGCGGATATTGCGTCGTACCCGGGGTTGCGGCCAACGCCAGACCGGCTCCGGCGATCAGAAAATTGCGACGATCCCGGGAAGCGGGTACGGAAGCAGAATGCTGGTCATGCATCATCTTGCTCATAAACTGGAACTCCCTATAGCGAAGAAAGGATTCATTAATTTGGTCATTACCAGGCATAAGCCTGTGGCGCTTCTCCCCCGGGTCCGGGCCAGAGTTCGTCGAGACAGCTCATGGTGTCGTCTGATAGCGTGATTGTCGTTGCGTGCAGCGCCTGCTGGAGTTGTTCGACCGTACGAGGCCCGATAAGTGGAGCAGTAACGACAGGATTCTGCAGGAGCCAGGCAAGCGCCACATCGGAAGGGGTTTCGCCGAGGTCCTCACATAATCCTTCGTAGGCTTCCAGCTGTGGACGATACTGTTCGATTAGACGGGAAAACGCGGGCCTTGCACGGCGCCCGCTTTCCATCTTTTTCAGTACGCCGCCAAGCAACCCTCCGGCAAGTGGACTCCAGGGAATCAGTCCCAGGCCAAAATGACGGCATGCGGGAATGACCTCCAGCTCAACAGTCCGGGCAGTCAGATTGTAGAGACTTTGCTCAGCAACCAGGCCCAGAGAATGACGAGCCGTGGCAACTGACTGCGCAGTCGCAATGTCCCAGCCCGCGAAATTGCTGCTACCGATATAAAGCGCTTTTCCCTGCTGAACAAGGAGTTCCATGGCCTGCCAGACCTCTTCCCATGGCGTATAGCGATCGATGTGATGCATCAGATAGACGTCAATATGGTCCGTCTTAAGCCGTCGCAAACTGTCCTCGCAGGCCTTGCGAATATGATAAGCAGAAAGACGGCGATCGTTCGGACCTGGCCCCATAGGCTGATAGACTTTCGTCGCCAAAACAATACGGTCACGGCGGCCACCCTGCTGGAGCCAGCGACCAATAATTTCCTCGGACAGCCCCGAACCTTGCTGGATATCGGGTGATTGCTCAGTGCCATACACGTCTGCTGTATCAATGAAATTTATACCCGCCTCAAGCGCTTCATCCAGAATGCGGGCGCTGGTTTTCTCGTCGGTGACGTCACCAAAATTCATGGTTCCGAGACAAAGGCGGCTGACTTTCAGGCCGGTGCGGCCAAGATGCGTATAGTTCATACACGGCTCCGTTAGGTGAATGTTCCGCCCTGACCGACGGCCAGAGCGCATAATTTTCAAGAATAACGAAGCACAACGTGTTCAGTGAGAGGCGATGAGCGGATGGACTTGTGAAATAAATTCAGCAACGGATTAGCGCTAATCGGTCTATGGTGTATATCATTTCCGTATCAACACATTCGGGCCTTAACGCACAAGGAAAACGATTCTGTATGCAAATAAGCAGAGCTGATGTCGCCGATCTCATTTATTTCATGGCTATTGCACGTCATCGCAGTTTCAGCCGTGCGGCGATTGAATTAGGTGTCAGTGCATCAGCGCTTAGTCATGCCCTGAAGGGACTGGAAACCCGGCTCGGGGTTCGCCTCCTTAATCGCACGACCAAGAGCGTTACACCTACGGCTGCAGGTGAAGAACTGGTTCAGTCTGTCCTTCAGCCTTTCGACACGATAGAAGGCGCGCTTGAATCGCTTAACCGGTATCGTAATACCCCTACCGGACGTATCCGCATCAATGCTGCCGTTGAAGCTGCCAATCTTTTGCTTGCGCCGGTTATGCCCGCGTTTATGGATCGCTATCCCGATATTGAAATCGATATTGTGGCCAGCAACCGTATGGTTGACGTCACTGATGCGGGCTTCGATGCCGGTATCCGCTATGGTGGCACCGTCCCGGAAGACATGGTTGCCCGGCGTTTATCTGCCGATATTCGCTGGGTTATCGCAGCATCCCCCGACTACCTTGAACGTTACGGAACGCCTGAACATCCTGATGATTTATTACACCATCGCTGTATAAGCAACCGTCTCGGCGACGATCGGATTTATCGCTGGGAACTTGAGCGAGACGGCGAAACGTACCAAATCACTGTGCCAGGCTCTGTGACGGTCAATCAGGCTGAAACGGGCCTTGTGGCCGTCTTAGGCGGAGCCGGCCTAATGTACTTTCCGGAGCCTCTTGTTGCACCCTATGTGAAGGATGGACGACTCCGCCTGGTGCTTACGGAATGGTCCCCGCTGGAGGAAGGTTTTCATATCTATTATTCAAGCCGCCGGCAACTACCGACCGGGCTTCGCCTTCTGATTGAGTTCATACAGGAGGCCCGGCCGCTGGGGTTGTGAAATAGCGCCTCCATACTGAACGAGGCGTTATCGTCCCGTAGCGGATATCAGAAAATCAATCAGGGCCTTCACTCTTTTCGTTTTACCCGCGTTTTTGGGGTAATAGAGATACACTGGCGGGTAGGTTTTCCAGTAGCTCTCCATCACGGGTATAAAGCGCTCCCTGTCCGGCTGTAACTGCAAGATGGGTTCAAACAAACGTCCGATTCCCAGGCCGTTACGGATCCCGTCTGCCATAACGTCAATATCGTTGCTGATTAACTGCCCGGGCATCTCAACCGTCAACTGCTCTCCGCGATCGTTCAGAATCAACGGAAGGATGCGGTTGTTAGTAATAAAACGGTAGCCAATCAGCTTGTGTTGACTGAGGTCAGCCGGCACCTCGGGCATTCCATGCTCGCTGATATAAGCTGAGGATGCATATAACCCTTCACGAAAGGGTTTCATTAACGGCCGCGCCACCACCCCACCTTCGAGGATATCGCCAAAACGGATCCCAAGATCAAAACGCTCTTCGATAACATTCACGGTACCGTCGTAAACAGAAATTTCAAGCTGTATACCCGGATATTGCTGACAGAATTTCGCCATTGCAGGCTTAAGAATTAACAGATAGGCAAAACGCGAGAGCGTGATTCGCACGATACCAGAGGGCTCCTGATTCTGGTCGCGAATGCTTTCAAGCGAATTTTCCAGCGACTCCACCGCCGCAGCGGTCTGTTCCAGCAACAGCTGCCCGGTTTCCGTCAGCTCAATACGGCGGGTCGTACGCACAAAAAGCGGATGGCCAATATGATCTTCCAGCAGCTTAAGCGCATTGCTGACGGAGGGAGGCGTAATTTCCAGTTTTCTTGCGGCTGCCGAAATATTGCCCTCACGTGCAATGCTCTGAAAGATCCGTATCTGGTTATACAGGGCGTTATTCATAATGTTTTCCTAAAGCAATCTCCGCCTGATTATTAAGTACAGTCTAAAGATGCTTAAGTCAATGCTCCTCTAATCTTCGTGAAATTCGCCTCTTATACTTTTATCTCTTTCTACAACGACCTGAGTTCAGGAGACTATGATGCGAATTTTATGTCTGGATATCCCCGCACCTGGAGCATCGCTGGAAAAATATGCTCCACACCTTAACGCTGAAGCGCTGCACGCCTGGGGATTGTATAAATCCGGCTTCATCCGCGACATCTACTTCCGTCAGGACAGGCCTGGTGTCGCTATTTTTCTTGAAAGTGACTCTGTCGATGAAGAGATGAACGTAATGGCCGAATTCCCGCTGGCAAAAGCAGGCTTATTAAGCTTTGAGTGCATTCCGCTTGGCTCCTTTATTAACTGGGAAAATCTCTTTGCCGCTGAATTTAAAAATATAGAGTGAGGCCCGATATGAAACCTGCAGATAAACCCGTGCTGTGTGTCGTTTCCAGCCATCCGATTAAAGGCGCATCCGGTGTACCAACCGGTTTTTTCCTGGCCGAGCTGACGCATCCGCTGAAAGTACTGGAAGATGCCGGACTAAAAACGACGATAGCCAGCATTCGCGGGGGACAGCCGCCGGTGGATGGATTTGACCTCAGCGATCCTGTCAACGCCTGGTACTGGAACGAAACCGATTTTCAGCAGCGCCTGGCAACAACACCAGCGTTATCCGAGCTGAACGGTACCGATTACAGCGCCGTTTTCTTTGCGGGCGGCCATGGAACCATGTGGGATTTCCGTGATAGCCAGGATGCCCAGCGTATTATCCGCGAAATATATGAAAGTGATGGGATTGTCTCAGCCGTCTGCCACGGACCTGCGGCACTGGTTGACGCAAAGCTCAGTAGCGGCGAATACCTGGTGAAAGGCAAAAACGTGGCAGCCTTTACCAACAAGGAAGAGGAAGAAGTTCACACCACAAATGTGGTTCCCTTCCTGCTTGAGACTGCACTACGCGAGCATGGCGCGCTTCATCATGAAGCCCCGAACTGGTCTGAAAACGTGGTTACCGACGGACGCCTTATCACGGGGCAGAATCCCGCTTCAGCACACGGTGTGGGTGTGGCGCTATTAAATGCGCTCCGCCAGCCAACTTAATTCATTCATCTGTCTTTCATCGTTACTCACCCTCTTTGGCCGGTTTACGTCAGCAATGTTCCGGCCTTTTTACAGGAGCTGAATATGAAAACACTACCTTCCGTCGCGCTGGGCACATGGTCCTGGGGCACAGGTTTCGCCGGTGGCGACACCGTCTTCGGCAATCATCTTTCTGATACTCAGATGGCAGACGTGTTCACCACGGCCATGAGTAAGGGCCTCAATCTCTGGGATACCGCAGCAGTATATGGCATGGGGAGTTCCGAGGCAGCGCTGGGAGCATTAGTCCGTCAGTTCCCCCGCGAGGATATGATTTTATCCACCAAATTCACACCGCAGATTGCGAACGAACAGTCAGCGCAGCCTGTCAGCGATATGCTTGAGGCCAGCCTCGGACGTCTGGGTGTGGACGCGATTGATATCTACTGGATCCATAATCCCCTCGACGTTGAGAAATGGACGCCAGGACTGATCCCACTTTTACAAAGCGGTAAGGTCAAACGCGTAGGTGTTTCCAACCACAATCTGGCACAAATCAGACGCGCCAACGAAATCCTTAACGCTTCCGGTTATTCCCTCAGTGCAGTACAAAATCACTACAGCCTGCTCTATCGCGCTTCTGAAGAGGCCGGGATCCTTGATTATTGCCGACAAAATAACATCACGTTCTTTGCTTACATGGTCCTGGAGCAAGGCGCGCTCAGTGGTCGTTATGATTCAAATCATCCCATGCCTGCCGGGAGTGGCCGGGCCGAAAGTTATAACTCTGTACTGCCGCAGATTGAAAGATTAACCGCCGCCATGAAAAAAATGGGAGCCGAAAGGAATGCCAGCGTTGCACAGATAGCCATCGCATGGGCTATTGCAAAAGGTACCCTTCCCCTCGTTGGTGCGACTAAAGCCCATCACGTGCTGGACGCCGCCTGCGCTTCAGACATCCAGTTACGCGATGAGGAAATCATCCTGCTGGAACAACTCGCCGCAGAGACCAGAGTGGATACACGAGGCGCCTGGGAAAAACCGATGGTGTAAAGCCCATCCGGAACAGACTGTCATGAATCACATTCACGTATGGACAGTTCAGGGCGATCCTAATCTGTATCACTTTTACTGCTTTGTATGAAGGGTGAGAATATGAAAATCATTTGCCTTGAAGAACATTATCTCGACAGCGAGTTAGGGCGAGCGTGTATGCCTGTTGCGCTTGAGCAGGCGCCTTTCCTTGGCGACTGGGGGAAAACCGTCGCTGATGGTCATAATCCTGACCGAAGCCGGCCGCAGATAGAAAAGAATGCGCTGATAAACGCGAAAGGCGCTGATTTGGGAAGCCGCCGCCTCAGGGATATGGATGAGGCTGGAATTACCCTGCAGATACTCTCTGTGGGCGGATTCCCCCAGCTGGCACCCGAGGATGAAGCGGTAACATTAAATACGGCGGCAAACGATCGCCTTGCCGGGGCGGTAAGAAATCACCCGGATCGCTTCGCGGCATTTGCCACACTTCCCTGGGCACAGCCGAAAGATGCTGAAAATGAGCTTGTCCGCGCAGTTGAAAAACTGGGGTTTAAGGGGGCACTTCTGAATGGCCGACCCTCTTCATGCTTTCTCGATCATCCTGACTATGACTCCCTGCTTTCCCGCTTTAATAAACTGAATGTGCCACTCTATCTTCATCCCGGATTACCGTTTAAAAGCGTGCAACAGGCCTACTTCACGGGCTTTAGCGCAGAGGTCAACTCCCGGCTCTCTATGTTTGGCTGGGGCTGGCATCACGAAGCCGGGATCCATTTGTTACGGCTTATGTTATCGGGCGCATTTGATAAATATCCCCACCTGCAGGTAATCAGTGGCCACTGGGGGGAGATGCTGCCCTTCTGGCTGCAGCGTCTTGATGACAGCCTTCCACTGGGTGCAACGGGTCTGTCACGCACGCTAACGAGAACCTTCCAGGAGCACGTTTACGTTACCCCGTCAGGTATGCTGACGCTGCCGCACTTCCAGTTTATCTACGCGTTAATGGGGGCAGAAAGGATCCTGTTCTCCGCTGATTATCCCTATCAGACCCTGGACGGTGTAAAAACATTTATCGACTGTCTGCCGGTCAATAAGGCTGAAAAAGAGGCCATCGCGTTTCGCAATGCAGAACGTTTACTGGGCATCACAGCGTAGTTCACGGGTTCATGATGACCGGTACAATGAGAACAGTCGACCATTATTAGTTTTTGCCTAAAAGTGAATGAGCCTTTACTGCGCTAAAAAAAATAATGGTGTCACTCTATACTGGTTTAAAAATCCACCAGCCTCTTTAACTTATTGAAATGAAAAATATCCTTGTTATTTCAGGTCATCCTGAGCTGAACCATTCTGTCGCCAACGCCACTATCCTTGACGAAGTGGCGACCGCCTTTCCCGAGGCTGAAATTCGTCGTCTGGACTGGCTCTATCCGGACGGAAAATTCAATATCGCTGCGGAGCAGGAAAGCCTGCTCAGGGTCGATGTGATTGTCTGGCAGTTTCCTTTTTCATGGTATGGGCTGCCCGGGTTAATGAAACAATGGCTGGACGAGGTCTTTGTCCACGGCTTCGCGCATGGCTCAACGGCGAAACTGGGCGGTAAAAAGCTGATCCTCTCCTTCACTACAGGGGCGCCGCAGGTGCTCTATACCGCTGACGGTTTCTTTGGCCATGCCATAGAAGAGTATCTTATTCCATTCGAGACCACGGCAAGGCTGTGCAATCTTGAGCTGCTGGCGCCGGTTTATACCTGCGGTATCAGCTATGCCGACCGGGATGCCGACAAAATCGCGCAGCAAAAAACGCTTGCCCGGGAACACGCTTCAAGGCTTGTCGAGCTGCTCAATTCCGTCGTGAATAATCCAGAGGGAGAATAACGATGCAGTATACCCGGCTCGGTAAAAGTGACTTACTGGTCTCCCGCATCTGTATGGGATGTATGGGATTTGGCGACCCGTTAACGGGCCAGCATCGCTGGACGCTGGACGAAACAGCAAGCCGGGACATCATCCGCTACGGTCTCGAAAAGGGTATCAATTTTTACGATACCGCCATCGCCTATCAGAACGGCTCCAGCGAGCGATACGTTGGCCGGGCGCTGCGGGAGATGGCAAAACGCGAGGACGTGGTGCTGGCCACCAAGTTTCTGCCGCGAACCGCCGCGCAAATTGCCGCGGGGATCGGCGGAAAAGAGGCAATAGCCCGATCGCTCGATCAGAGCCTGCAGAATCTGGGGATGGACTACATCGACCTCTACATTTACCACATCTGGGATTACAACACGCCAGTTATTGAGGTGCTTGAAGCGCTTCATGCCGCCGTTACTGAGGGCAAAGTGCGCGCTATTGGTATATCCAATTGCTATGCCTGGCAGCTTGCGAAAGCGAACGCCCTTGCCGAACGCGAAGGGCTGACGGCCTTTGTTTCCATGCAAAGCCACTACAACCTGATTATGCGTGAAGATGAACGAGAGCTCTTCGGTCTGTGCGCTGAAGATGATATCGCCATGACCCCCTATAGCGCGCTTGCCAGCGGCCGTCTCGCCCGGAAAGAAGGCCACACGCGGCGAGCCTCCGAGGATGCCTATGCCCGCGGAAAATATGACAGCACGGCTGAACAGGATCGGAGCATTATCGAGCGCGTCGCCGAGCTTGCCGAACGGCATCAGGTGTCCATGACGGAAATCTCACTCGCCTGGCTGCTGACAAAAGTCACGTCACCTGTCGTAGGGGCCACAAAAAAAGATCACGTCGATGGCGCGGTAAACGCCGTAAATCTTCAACTGAGCCCGGAGGAAATCCGGTTTCTGGAAGAAACCTACCAGCCGCACGTTCTGACGGGGATCATGGCGCAAAACACGCCGCAAACGAAAGACGCCAGGCAGGTCTGGACGCGGTAGCCCTTATTCACTTTCATGAAAGCTTATGAGGAGGAAGGATGATTTTTAAAACAGTGGTAGCCACTCTTTTCACCCTCTCCGGGCTCGCGTCAGCCCTGGCAGCAACGCCTGCTTATTACATCGCAGAGTTTCAGGCGACCGATCTTGACGCTATCAAACCGTACAGCGCTCAGGTTGAATCTACCTTCAGACCTTTTGGTGGACGCTTCATCGTCAGAGGAGGTGAACCCGATGTTAAAGAAGGGTTTGGAGCACAGGGCAGACTGGTTGTAATCAAGTTTGAGAGTCTCAAAAATGCCCAGGACTGGTATAGCTCGGCTGCATACCAGAAGATCATTCCTATCCGACACCGTGCCGGCAATTCGCGAACCTATATCGTAGAAGGATTGCCAGAACTGGCTCCTGTTACACCATAGCGTTTTACAGTCCTGTTAAGACAAAGGAGGTTTATGATGGTGTTACTTCAGCGCAGAGCAGCAGCATTGTTTTTGTTTGCCTTTATCTTCCTCATGCCCGCTAGTCATGCTCATAGCCGTGAAAAGACCGACATTAAAACGCTCGTTATCGTCTCTCACCCTTATCCGGAACGCTCAGTTCTGACAAAAGGGCTGCAGGAAGCCGCTGAGAGTCTGGAAGGCGTGACGGTTCGCAACCTTGAGACGCTGTATGGCTATGACACACGTCGGATTAATGGCGACGCGGAGCGAAAAATG
The DNA here is from genome assembly GCF_019584165.1 of Enterobacter sp. EC_64. Lineage (NCBI taxonomy): Bacteria > Pseudomonadati > Pseudomonadota > Gammaproteobacteria > Enterobacterales > Enterobacteriaceae > Enterobacter > Enterobacter sp. EC_64. The sequence goes on along the minus strand of NZ_VDAS01000007.1, from coordinate 132,093 downwards.
ATGCGTGAGCACAGGCGTGTTGTTTTTATCTTCCCGACACACTGGTTCAACATTACACCAATGATGAAGGCCTGGCTGAATGAAACCTGGGGAAGTGTCGGACCCGGTCTTTGGCAGGGAAAGGAGATGTTTATTGTCAGTACGGCTGCGGGGGGAAGCTCCACTTACGGGCCGGACGGCAGGATCGGGGTATCGCTTGCGGATGTGTTTTTACCGATGAAGGCAAGCGCCCTGCACGCAGGTATGACGTGGCTTCCTCCACTGGTCTTTGAGAGCGCCAGCAGCGATCGGTTACCTTCTTACCAACACCAACTTATAGAACGTCTTAAACAGCCATTTCAGTAAAAGGATCATCGTGAAAAAGACTCTTATGCTTTTAATTTGCATGCTGATAAGCAGCCCTGTCTTTGCAACAAAACTGGACGCGCCCGATAAGCGAGTGATGAATCTCTTTGAGCTCGGCGTCAGGCCCGATCGGGACAAAGATTTTGCAGACGTAGCCAGACAGACGATTTCCGCTTCGGTTGATCATGAAGCAGGTACGCTGGCGATGTACGCCCTGCACCGCAGCGACAATCCACGTCAGGCATTCATGGTCGAACTCTATGAAAACGAGAGTGCTTACCGCAAACATCTGAATGCCGAACCATACAAGGCATTCGCTGCCCGGGCACCTGACATTATCGATCAGAAAAATAAAATCACTCTGGAGCCCCAATTTCTGGGGGACAAACACATCATACCGGATGAGCGAACCATTAATAATCTGGTGATCGTCGAGGTAAAGCCTGAATTTCAGACCGAATTTAAAAACATCGTCCTGCCCGAAATGGCGGAATCGCTCCAAGTAGAGAAAGGCGTATTAGCGATGTATGCCGCTACAGACTCACAGACTCCGAACCGCTGGTATTTCTATGAGATTTACGCCAGTGAGGAAGCGTATCAACTGCACCGACAAACACCACACTTCCGTGACTATCTCAGGCAAACGGCGCATATGAGCGCCAGTAAGAACGCTATCCCGGTAAAACCGGTATTTCTTCGTAACAAAAGCGGAATCAAACAGGATCCGCACCGTTGACCAGTGAGGATTAACATGAAAAGCGTAATTGCAGCGGCGGCCATGTCGCTTGTTATTTCTGATTTTGCTACTGCTGAGGAAACAAGAGGTAAAGCGATGATGAAAATTGAACCTTCAACAATTTCGGAAGCTGATATTCGTTCCGTCTCACCGGCTCTTGCGCGCTTTGGTCGAGAAGCGATTACTGAAGATCTGTGGACACGCGATGCCCTCTCGCCCAGGGATCGTAGTATGGTGACCGTCGCCATGCTAATTGCCAGAAACCAGCCTGGCGACCTTAAGCACTATATAGACATTGCCCTTGATAATGGCGTTACGCCAGCGGAATTGTCAGAAATCATTACCCATCTGGCGTTCTACTCAGGTTGGCCAAATGCCATGTCAGCCGTCAGCGTGACCAAAGCAGTATTTGAAACTCGTGGCGTCACGGCAGATGCACTTCCTGACGCTTCTCCGGACCTGCTTCCTCTCAATCAGGCAGCAGAAAAGCAGCGTTCAGAGACAGTGGAAAAAAATGTTGGCCCAATATCTCCGGGCCTGGTTAAATTCACTGCAGATCCACTGTTCCTGGATCTCTGGCAAAGACCCGCGCTGAAACCCCGCGACAGAAGCCTGATTACGGTCAGCGCCTTAATCGCATCCGGACAGAGCGCGCAGATTGGCTATCACCTCAATAGAGCAATGGATAATGGACTTTCTGTTGAGGAAGCTGGTGAGATCGTTACCCAGGCCGCCTTCTATGCTGGCTGGCCAAACGCATTTACCGCAGCTCCGGTTGTGGGAGAGGTGCTAAACAATCGATCATCGAGTAAAAGGTAACATTACTGAACACTAAAACCTGACGCACATCACAAAATTAGAACGAACAGTTCATGAACCAACAGACGTGACATCGAGTGATTTATGGACAGCGTTTAACACAGTTATGAACCAAAACTGAGTTCATAACTGTGAGTTTGAATCGCCATTTGATTAATATCCATTTAAAACAGTTTGTTATACTGTTTCTGGTGCTGTCGTAAATTATGTATATTCCTCAAACCCAGAATAGTTAAATTGCCTACGAAGGTGCTTTACTTCACCATTCACATCCACACATAGATAAATCAATACGTTGTGATTTCTGACTTCCCTCCCGTTTCTTTCGTTAGGTTCAGAGTACATTCCCTTCATATCCATGTTAATCATAAGGTAAAGGCTGTGTATTCACTAAATCAGTTGGTTATCTCGGGTTGCAAACGGCAATGGATCCTGTTCGGTGATAATTCATTATTATATTCATGATGCCTGAGTGCACTATAATATCCAATGATATAGTCTGTTATTGCATGGGCAGCATCGAGTTCTGGTCAACAACCCGTTGGGCTGATTCACGTTTAAACTCTGCGCTGAAATTTCTTTTTTTCATTGGATCACCTGTGTTGTTCTGAGGTTAGCACCTCTGTCAAGATTGCTAAATTCAGTAAACCACTACAGAGTACGTAAAACAGTTAGTGGACGAAATGGAAAATAAACCCGCCGAGTAGATCAAATTGGTTGATAGCAGAATAGTATCTTATCGGTGCGGATAATGTGTTAATCAGTACATCATCCGCACGGCAGGCCATTGCTGTTTCAGTTACAGCTTGCAATAAAGGTACAAAGTTTTTCCATCATCGGTTTCAAATCAAGAATAGATAAATCTGCCGGATATGCTTGAATGTACTCACGAGCCACCCGAACTTTATTCGCGGTAACCACATCTTTCTTTCGTGTGCTGTAGTTCAACAGATTGGTGTAGACCCCCTTTTCTTCTGCCAGTATCGCCGACGGGTGAACCTTAATGATGCACTCCTGTACCCTATTTGGATCCAGATAGTTCTCCACTTCTCGCCCTTTGGTTACCCAAGCAAACCCAGGCCCGGCATTGAATTCACCCTGAAGCCGTAATTTAGTTTCGTTAAGAGATGATCTTGCCGATGACGCATCGCTGTCGAACATAATCACCGCGTTGCGGTTCAGATCCCTGACAGAAATAAAGTCCTCCACCTGCTCATCATCACTGTCCAGAGCCGTTAAATGGCTAAATAGCCTACCGCCATAAAACATGATGGAATAATGTATGCCTTCTACGAATCCCGTATTCATCGAGGCAAGCCAGTAGTTGAGGTAGATGCGGTCAGAGGGCCCTTCTACCCAGATCACACAGTTTGCCTGAAGGATATCGGAAGCACGGTAACCAAGATCCTGACAAATGCCAGAACGAGAGCGGGTACTGTCGACAGCCGCAACAGATGTAATCCCCTGTGACTGAGTAACATGAAAAATCTCAGCATCAACGGCATCCAACAAATGGGCAGAATGGGTCGTGAAAAGGTACTTATTATTGGTGTTAATGGCCAGATATTTTACCAGTTTCTTCTGCAGCAATGGATGAAGATGAAGCTCAGGTTCTTCAATACAAACGATGGTGTTTTCAAGAATCGTGGATGCCGAGGCCAAGATCACAACTTCATGAATACCTGTTCCCAGCGATGTCAACGGTAGCATCCGCCTATCAATTTCAACCAGGATCGTATCCCTCTCGTAAGGGATAGTAAGCGTGGCTGAAGGATTATCGAGAACAGTCTGTAGAAATCGGTTAATTTTGTTGAATTTATCCCGATTATAGCGTTCATTCAAAGCCGGACTTTCAAGCTTTGCAAGACGGTCAATAATACCGATACCACTAAAATCCTCACTGACACTACCCGATTCACCAATCCTGCGGATTGCAGGAATAACTTCAATTCTGGGTGCATAATCGGGTCGGTACGCCAGTTTTCTCATCACTTCAGGGAACCAGTGTGCACGAAAATCCCCGCCAGTTTGGTTGGTCAACTTCGTCCATAAAGAATTCCATTCCTGCTGTGACAGTACATTGACCAACAAGTCCTGATCATATTTCAGTATAAATTCATTACGAGAGGTCGCCGTATGGTACTCAAACCAGTACAGACCATTTTCTTCCCTGAATGTAGAAAGAATTTTTTTTAGTGAAGAAGTATAATAGCCTTTATTGCCCGCATCCATTTGAGGTGAAATTAATGAGTCAATAAATTTGCTCAACTGTTTCTCATCTAAAGCAAATGCAGCAGCCCTTTTTCCACTGTTCGAACCTATTGTCTTATCCAGTTCTCCAAATGTTGATTTGTCAGTCGCTGAATAGTTTTGCGCATGATTTATTTTCCCCAGAACATAGCTGTAATGCTGGTGTAGATAGTTAATGATGTTAGATTTGCCTGTATTATTCTGACCGATAATAAAATTTATTTTTTTGAGTGGACCTATTTTTACCGTTTGCTCTCCGATACTTCGGTATGCTGAAAAACCAAAACCCTGAAAATCGTTAATATCCATTTCTGTTCCTGTATCCGCCCCGCAGACAGATTTTTATGTAAACGCCACTGTCAGGCGTAGCAACCCTCTATTTCGCAACGTCTGAGTTAAACCGCTGCACTACGCACATGTTGTCATGTGCATAGTATCCTGCCCCGGAGATTATAGCGCCAATGTCGCCTTCGCCGTGCCAGGGATCACATCAAACACGGTCAGTTCGTAGACTACCGTTGCACCAAGTGGGATCAAGTAGAAGATCCATTCACACTAACCGAGGACGGACATCACTAACGGTTGGTCCGGCTTCAACCGGCTTAATCACGGCGATGATCTGATGCTCAGTAAAACGGGCTTTACTCATAGCGATCTCCTTCGTTGGCAGATTGATTATGCCGGATGATCTCTAAATGTGAATGGCACGATTATACGGGATACTTACAATCTCTACCCAGCTCCTTAAAGTATTACTCTCTGTTGCTTCTCCAGAAGTTATTCTCCATCAACGACATTTTGTGCTCACCAATATGATGCCAAAATTTAATCCGTTTACATTTAATGTGATAGGGAATAAAACTACCAACACCGTTGATAGCACAAGTGTCCTCCCTTCTCTATAAAATCCACCGTTGATTACAAACCGTGTGGGTTGTGCTGATCGCCCTGCTGTTCGCAGGTAGCGGCAGCTGTATCCTCTCCACAGCCTTTTATAAGATGCTGCTGTTTACTCTGCATAATCGTGCATGGCGCAAGCTGAGCGGGCAAACTCGCGATGCACACACACCGCACTAAGGATGCACCGCGTAAAAAAACTCGCTCATTATCCAAGACGCGACACCTTCAATCTCGCCTCGTCCAGATGGGTGCGCAATGCGGCAAGACATGGCGCAAAATTGGCAGAAAAGCGGCCGCAACTACTGGCCAGCGTATAAAAGCGCTCGGCCAGCGCCAGTGCTTCATGCCAGGTTTCTCCCGCGATCGCGTCAATAAGCGTAGCCGGACGCAGCGTATTCACCAGTGCGCCTCCTGATTTCGGGGCAAATCCCATGGGCAGCATGTCATAGGCAGGAGCAAGATCGTAAGGCCGTCCATGGGAACTGATAAACGACAGATTACCGTGGTGCATGTCGGTATTACCGATCAGCATACCAAACGCCCAAAGCCTTGACGTGCTGGCGACCGCATCCTGGTGAACACAGCCCTGCTTTGCCAGCTCATTCACCAGTACCGGCCAGGATTCTCTTGCCCTGCCGACAAACTCCGCCTCGAGCGCACGTAAAGAAAAAAGTCCCTTACGACCAAGGGGTCCCGTACGGTCGAACCGCGGGATCTCAAGGAAGCGCTGTCCGCCAAAATCAAACACCTCGGTTTCGACGCCAAGCACGCTTAACGCAAGATGTTCTGCTAACAAAAGGTCTCGCCAGCGTTCGCTTACAGGGTTATCGTCCGGTGCCGTGAATTTCACAATGACGTGGCCACGTTCTGTATAAGTACAGAACTTCGGCTGTTCACCCCCAGCAGAGGAGCCCGGTACTTCGCCCGCGCTCACGGCCTGCGCCAGCGACGGGTAGGCGGTTGCGCGGTCCACCGCAACAGGCGACGGCATCTCTACAAAATGATTCCTCGCCTGTTCTCCGATTAACAGGTTCCCCACCGCATCGTGCCCATGAGCGAGCAAAGCCCTGATAACGTCAGTATCACTCCAGTTCTCTGGATTCGGCGGCAGGCCCAGCTCGGATGAAAATCGCGAGGCGTACGCGCGGCCAAGGTATCCCTGAGGCCGCATGTCAAACAACCACCACGGCAACCCATCGCTATGGAGGCACACATTGTCCGTTTGCGCCATTACAAAACCGTCTGGATAAACCGGAATGAGTTTACCCAGCGATTTAACCTGACCCTCTTCCGTGATGCGGTAGACAGGAGCCGAACTGAATCCTCGATGTGTATCCCGCAGCACATAGTGAATAGATGGACCGGAGCCAATGCGAACAACCTCATCGCCAAGCGCTTTAATCGATCGTGAAACGGTAGGCTGACTAATACCCATAATATCAGTCAGTTGCCTTACCGATACCGGGCCTTGCCTCAGCAATTGTCGTAGTGTTTCGGATCGATTAATCATAGTTTTGAATAGCTTTTTGAATAGGTTATTGAATAGCTAATTTATCAGGTATTGACTCCCCTGTCATCTTCACCAACGGCTGTCTCTGGTTTATGCCTGCGCAACCAAATTAACTTATACGCCGCAGGAATAATAAACAGCGACAACAGCGGTGCCGTGATCATCCCGCCAATCATGGGCGCCGCTATCCGGCTCATGACTTCTGAGCCTGCCCCGGTCCCCCAGAGAATGGGCAGCAGACCGGCAATAATCACCGCGACGGTCATCGCCTTTGGCCGCACGCGCAGCACGGCGCCCTGATAAAGGGCGTCATCAAGCCCCTGTTCAGTGAACGTTTCGCGCTGGGACAGCGCCGGATGTGCTTCAACGGCATGACGCAAATACATCAGCATGACCACTCCAAACTCTGCTGCCACCCCGGCCAGGGCGATAAACCCGGTGCCGGTTGCCACGGACATATGGAAGCCCTGCCAGTACAGGAACCATATCCCGCCGACCAGCGCGAACGGCAGGCTCATCAGGATCAACAGGGCCTCATCCACGCGACGGAACGCCAGATAGAGCAGAACGAAAATGATCATCAGCGTCATCGGCACCATCAGGTTCAGTTTCTTGTTGGCGTGCTCAAGCAGTTCAAACTGCCCGGAGAATGACACGCTGGTACCCGGCCTGAGCTTCACGTTCTGGCTGATGGCCGTCTTAATGTCGTTCACCACCGACACCATATCCCTGCCGCGGGCATCGATATAAATCCAGCTCGCAGGCCGGGCATTCTCCGTTTTCAGCATCGTGGGGCCTGAAACAACGTTGATATCCGCCACATCACCCAGCGTAATCTGCTGTTTCATTGGCGTCAGGATCGGCATCTGCTTCAACGCGCTCGGGCTATTCCGGTAGTCCTGAGGGTAACGAATATTAATCGGATAGCGGGCCACGCCTTCCACCGTTTCACCCACCGTCGCACCGCCGATGGCCGAGGAGACGAACAGCTGCACGTCGCCCACCGTCATTCCATAGCGGGAGGCTTTCTCCCGGTTGATATCGACATCGATGTAGCGCCCGCCTTCCAGACGTTCTGCCAGGGCTGACACCACGCCCGGCACCGTTTTGGCTACCGCTTCAATGCTTTGCGCCGTGGCGTCGATATCAGCCAGAACGGTACCAGACACCTTGATGCCAATCGGGCTTTTAATCCCGGTCGACAGCATATCAATGCGGTTGCGAATGGGCGGAACCCAGAGATTCGCCAGACCGGGCAAACGAACGGTCTTATCAAGCTCCTCAACGATCTTGTCAATCGTCATCCCGGGACGCCACCGATCCTCAGGCTTAAGCTGAATGGTGGTTTCCACCATTTCGAGCGGCGCGGAATCCGTTGCCGTTTCGGCTTTGCCGGTCTTGCCGAAGACAGAGGCCACTTCAGGGACGGTTTTTATTAACTTGTCCGTGGTCTGTAACAATGCCGCCGCTTCTGCCGGAGAGACGCCGGGCAACGTCGACGGCATATACAGCAGATCGCCTTCGTTGAACTTCGGTAAAAACTCGCCGCCTACCTGGCTCAGGGGCCAGATCACCGTGAAGATGGATAAGGCCGCAACCAGCAGGGTTGTTTTGGGCCAGTTGAGCACCCGAATCAGTAGCGGATGATAGGCGTTAATCAGCAGCCTGTTCAGCGGGTTACGGGTCTCGGCGGGGATTTTACCCCGGATCCAGAATCCCATCAGAATGGGGATCACGATGATGGCCAGCGCGGCCGCCCCTGCCATGGCGTACGTTTTGGTGAAGGCCAGCGGACCAAACAGCCGTCCTTCCTGCCCCTCAAGGGTAAAGATGGGAATGAAGGATAAAGTGATGATCAGCAAGCTGATAAACAGCGCCGGTCCAACCTCTACAGAGGCGTTGGTAATCACCTTCCAGCGGGTGGCGTTATCAATCTGCTCTCCCGGGTGCTGGTGATCCCACTCTTCCAGCCGCTTATGCGCGTTCTCAATCATCACGATGGCGGCATCCACCATCGCGCCGACGGCGATGGCAATGCCTCCCAGCGACATAATATTGGCGTTCAGCCCCTGGAAATGCATGACGATAAAGGCAATACACAGGCCAAGCGGCAGAGAGATAATCGCCACCAGCGCCGAGCGAATGTGCCAGAGGAACAGCGCGCAGACGATGGCCACTACGATAAACTCTTCGAGAAGTTTGCTGCTCAGGTTATCAATGGCCCGGTCGATGAGCTGGCTGCGATCGTAGGTGGTCACAATCTCAACGCCTTCCGGCAGGCTGGCCTTCAGCGTCTCCAGCTTGTCTTTTACCGCCGTAATGACCTCGCGCGCGTTTTTACCCGAACGCAGGATCACCACGCCGCCCGCCACTTCACCCTGCCCGTTCAGCTCGGCAATACCACGGCGCATTTCCGGCCCCGTTTGTACGCGGGCAACATCTCGCAGGCAAATCGGCACACCGTTCTCACCGGTTTTCAGGACGATGTGATTGAAATCATCGATGGTCTGCAGATAGCCGCTGGCCCGCACCATATATTCCGCTTCCGCGATTTCTACGGACGATCCCCCCGCTTCCTGATTAGACGATTCAAGGGCCTGCTTAACTTCCGGCAGGCTGACGCCGAACTGCGCCAGCTTTAACGGGTCAACCTGAATCTGATACTGCTTCACCACGCCGCCAACGGAGGCCACCTCGGCCACGTTCGGGATTGTTTTCAGCTCAAATTTCAGGAACCAGTCCTGCAATGATCGCAGCTCGGCGAGATCGTGTTTTCCGCTGCGGTCCACCAGCGCATATTCAAATATCCAGCCTACGCCCGTGGCGTCCGGGCCGATTTCGGAACTCACCCCGGCGGGGAGTTTGCCCTGAACCTGATTCAGGTACTCCAGCACGCGCGAGCGGGCCCAGTACAGATCGGTCCCGTCTTCAAAAATAACGTACACATACGAATCACCAAACTGTGAAAAACCGCGCACGGTCTTCGCGCCAGGAACAGACAGCATGGTGGTGGTGAGTGGATAGGTCACCTGGTTTTCAACAATCTGCGGGGCCTGGCCGGGATAGCTTGTTTTGATAATCACCTGAACGTCAGACAGATCGGGCAAGGCATCGACCGGGGTGTTGATGATGGTCCATGTCCCCCAGACGCTGAGAAACAGCGCGCCCATCATCACCAGGAAACGGTTGGCAACCGAACGCCGGATAATCCATTCAATCATCATCGTCTCCTTAATGGCCTGAATGCGCGTCGTCAGCGGCTTTAGCGTGGCGCATGCGCTCCAGCGCGCCGGTAATATTGGCCTCCGAGTCAATCAGAAACAGACCGCTGACCACCACCGACTCCCCCTCTTCCAGTCCGGTACCAATGCCGGACTGCTGCTGTGATTCATGCAGAACGTGGATCTTTTTCGGTACAAACTTCCCGTTCGCATCAACGGTAATAACGCGCTGTTCTTTCCCGGTATCGATAACGGCCTGAGACGGAATGAGCAACATTTCCTGACTTTGGGTATTCAGCTTCAGGTAGGCATTCATGCCCGGTTTCAGCAGTTCATCCTTGTTGGAGACCTGCAGGCGCACCTGCAGCGTACGGGTGGTTTGATCCACGCTCGGCAGAAGACGCCATTTTTCAACCGGGAAGGATTTATCCGGATAAGCCGGTACCGAAACAGTAAACTGCGAGGTATCTTTCAGCAGATAAGCAATGGATTCAGGGACCGCCGCGCCGATCCAGACCGGATCCATCCCCTGAATCTGCGCCACCACCTTCTCTTTGGAAATATTCATCCCGGTGCGCAGGTCAAAGGCCGTGATCACCCCGTCAATGGGCGCCTTGATGGTAAACCGGGTCTGGATAGTGCGGGTCGCACGCAGCCGCTGAATATCGTCATCCGGCATACCCGCCAGGCGCAGACGCTCCAGAACGCCTTTTATCTGCGTGGGCGTTCCGCCGGTACCGGAAAGCAGGAGGAACTCGCTCTGCGCTTCGACCCAGTCCGGAATGGTGATATCAACCAGCGGCGTGCCTTTTTTCACCTTATCGCCAATCGTCAGCGGGTACACTTTCTCAACGAACCCTTCCGCACGCGCCTGCACAATGACAAACTGATAGTCGTTATAGCTGACGTTGGCCGGGATCGTCTGGGCATAATTCAGCTTTCCGCGCGTCACTTTTTGCGTTTTTAATCCCAGGTTCTGAACCTGGGTCGGATCGATACGGATACCGTCACTGCTTTTACCATCCTCATCGGCATATTTCGGCACCAGATCCATATCCATAAACGGTGATTTACCGGGCTTGTCGAATTTCACGTCAGGCTTCATCGGGTCATACCAGAAAAGGACCTTTCTTTCCGCAACGCTATTTGCTGTTTTTTCAGATGAATAAAGTGTCTGCCATTCCGTCACGGATATCAGCCCTCCGGCAATAAGGCTGCTGACTATCATGGCAACGTATTTTATTTTTAATGAGGCCATGCCGTTTCTCGCTATTTAATGCTCTTGAGTAAAGAGAGATTGCCCTGCTGAACAAACGAGAAATTCACGTGGCTGCCGACTTTTAAGGCAGTAATACTCGCGTCGGCCTGCATAAAAGTAAAACGCATGGTCATCGCGGGCCAGCCAATTTCCGGGATGGCTTCGTGTGAAATCGTCACTTTTTTATTCGTGAGATCAATATCCTTCACAATGCCGGTCCCGGTGATGACCTGCTCTGAGGCACCTTCGCTGGCGGCGCTCATCGCCTCGTGCTGATGAACCTCAGCCTGAAGACCGGCAGAAAACATAATGATTGCACCAAATACGACGGCGTTAAGTGAATTGCGCATGTTTAATATCCTTTTTAATTAAATGAGGTTATTCGGCCCAACCGCCGCCCAGCGCGGTGAAGAGGTTAATTTCATTAACCTGCCGGGCATAAATAAGGTCGAGAATATTTTGCTGCGTGGAAAACAGCGACCGTTCCGCGTCTAATACTTCGATATAGCTCACCGCACCGCTGGTATATAATCCTCTGGCCCGCTGCAGGGTAATATTTAGCGAATCAAGATACCGTTCTTGCGCAGCAAGCTGCTGGTTGAGGCTGTCCCGCAGCGCGAGCGCGTCGGCAACCTGCCTGAAGGCAGCCTGTATTTTTTGTTCGTAATTCACAACCGACTGCTGCTGACGAATTTCAGCCAGCTTCAGGTTGGCCTTATTCCTGCCCGCATTAAAAATCGGAAGTTCAATTTTAGGAATGAAATTCCACATCCCGCTGCCCGCGGTAAACAGGCTGGATAATTCCGTACTGCCTGTTGAAAGCCCGCTGGTCAGGGAAATTGACGGGAAAAAGGCGGCACGCGCGGCGCCGATATTCGCATCGGCCGCTTTAAGCTGATGCTCCGCCTCCATAATATCCGGGCGCTGCAGCAGTATCGCTGAAGAAAGATGGGGCGGGAGTTTTACCGGCGCAATATCGCGGGCGTTCATTCCGCTGTCGCCCGGCAATCCGCGATAGGTGCCGAGGAGCAACTGCAGAGCATTGTTGGCCTGCGCCAGCTCCCCCTCTCGTTTGGCAATCTCTGCCTGCGTGCTTTCGATCTGTCCCCGGGCCTGTTCCAGCGCCAGCACGTTGGTGCTCCCCGTCGCCAGCTGGTGCTCAACGAACGCATAAGACTGCCGGTAATTTTTCAGCGTTTCCCGCGCGATGCGCAGCTGTTTATACGCCAGCTGCTGGTTGAAATAGCTCTGCGACACGTTAGAGACAAGCAGAATATGCACCGCGCGACGGGCCTCTTCGCTGGCGAAATAGTTTTGTCGGTCGGCCTCGCTCAGGTTCTTCAGCTTGCCGAAAAAGTCGAGTTCGTAGCTAAGCGCAAGACCGGCGTCGTACTGCCGTGAGGTCGGTTTGTCACTTTTTAGCCCACCGCTGTACGTGATACCCGCGGATCCATTCAACTGCGGATAACGATCCGCCTCCGTCACGTTGAACTGCGCCCGGGCCTCTTCAATCTTCAGGGCGGCCATTTTGATATCGCGGTTGTTTTTCAGGGCTTCTGTAATCAATCCAGCTATCTGAGGGTCGACGAAGAAGTTGCGCCAGCCGGTGTCCTGATACCCGGCCGCCGCGGGCGTCAGGCCGTTGCGCGAGAGCGAAAACTGCCGGGGTACCGGTGATGCCGGGCGCGGGTAGTCAGGCGCCAGCGAGACGCAGCCTGCCAGGATAAATACCGTACTGATGCTGAGTCGTTTTAACAGGAACATAGCGGTTCAAATCAAGTCCAGAGGATTTTTAGGGCTACTCTACTGAACGCATCCTGTTTGACCGGTGACAGGATAATGACAATGTTGTCATTTATGGCGTAAGTCATTGTTAACGATCGCGGGCTCACTAGAATGTCATCAGCAGCCAGTCTGGGGAGCAAGATGAAAATACTGATCGTTGAAGACGAAATGAAAACCGGGGAATACCTCAGCAAAGGGCTGACGGAAGCGGGGTTTGTCGTGGACCACGCGGATAATGGCCTGACCGGGTACCACCTCGCCATGACCGCGGAATATGACCTGCTGATTCTGGATATCATGCTGCCCGACGTGAACGGCTGGGATATTGTCCGCATGCTTCGCTCTGCCGGCAAAGGAATGCCCATCCTGTTACTCACGGCCCTCGGGACGATAGAGCACCGGGTTAAAGGGCTTGAGCTGGGCGCGGATGATTACCTGATTAAACCTTTCGCCTTTGCGGAGCTGCTCGCCCGGGTCAGGACGCTGCTAAGACGCGGAAATACGGTGATCGCGGAAAGCCAGCTTCAGGCGGCTGACCTGACGGTTGACCTTGTATCGAGGAAGGTCAGCCGGGCGGGCAATCGCATCCTGTTAACCAGCAAGGAGTTCAGCCTGCTGGAGTTTTTCATGCGTCATCAGGGCGAGGTGCTGCCCCGCTCCCTGATTGCCTCCCAGGTATGGGACATGAACTTTGACAGCGACACGAACGCAATAGATGTGGCGGTAAAGCGCCTGCGCGCAAAGATCGATAACGATTTTGAACCCAAGCTGATCCAGACGGTGCGCGGCGTGGGTTATATGCTGGAGGTACCGGATGCCCGTTAAGCCCCTCCGACGCCCGTTCTCGCTTGCGCTGCGGCTGACCTTTTTTATCAGCCTCTCCACCATACTGGCCTTCTTCGCCTTTACCTGGTTTATGCTGCATTCCGTTGAGAAGCACTTTGCCGAGCAGGATATCAGCGACTTACAGCAGATTAGCAGCGCAATGCACCGCATCCTCCAGTCTCCGGCCGATCCCGACCAAAAGAAAATCAGCAAGCTCAAAGAGTCGGTCGCCAGCTACCGCAACGTGGCCGTCCTGCTTCTGGATCCGCAGGGCAATACCCTGTTCAGCTCGGCGCAAGGCGCGGCATTGCGCCCGGCGATGAACACAGCGAACTTTAGCGAACACCTTCAGGCACAGGATGTGTTTCTCTGGACGGTAGAAGACCCGGTCAACCCTATGCATGCCGGGTCCGACATGAAAATGGAAACGTACCGGATTATCGCCTCTTCAGGCAGGACAACGCTGCAGGGAAAAACCCAGGACTACGTCATGCTGATCGGGCTCTCGATTAATTTTCATCTCCACTACCTTGAGGCGCTGAAGAAGAATCTTTTTGCCATTGCCGCGGCAATCAGCCTGCTGATTGTGCTGGTGATTCGTATCGCGGTGCGTCAGGGACACTTGCCCCTGCGTAACGTCAGCACCGCCATTAAAAATATCACCTCCGAAAATCTGGATGCGCGACTGGAGCCGTCCCGCGTGCCCGTTGAGCTGGAACAGCTGGTGATCTCCTTCAACCATATGATTGGGAAAATTGAAGATGTCTTTACCCGACAGGCGAATTTTTCCGCCGACATCGCGCATGAAATCAGGACGCCCATCACCAACCTGGTGACGCAAACGGAAATCGCGTTAAGTCAGAACCGCTCCCAGAAAGAGCTGGAAGATGTCCTCTACTCCAGCCTCGAAGAGTACAACCGGATGACCCGCATGGTCAGCGACATGCTGTTCCTGGCGCAGGCGGATAATAATCAGCTCATCCCGGATCGGGTGATGTTTGATTTAAGCGCCGAGGTGATGAAAGTCTTCGATTTCTTCGAAGCCTGGGCGGAAGAACGCCACGTCTCGCTGAAATTTAACGGGATGCCCTGCCTGATAGAAGGCGATCCGCAGATGTTCAGAAGAGCAATCAATAATCTGCTCTCCAACGCCCTGCGCTATACGCCGGAAGGGAAAACGGTAACGGTCTCCATCAGAAAACGGGATAACGACGTTGAGCTGGTAACAGAAAACCCCGGCACGCCGATCCCGCAGGCGCATCTGCCAAAGCTGTTTGACCGTTTTTATCGCGTCGACCCGTCCAGGCAGCGTAAGGGCGAAGGCAGCGGGATTGGGCTTGCCATCGTGAAGTCCATCGTCACCGCGCACCACGGAAAAGTCCGCGTGGAATCGGATGCGGTGTCGACGCGCTTCATCCTCACGGTGCCGGGGAAAGTGCTCTGAGCGTCAGCAAACCGCGCGGCACACTTCAAGGACCTTTTCCCTGAGCCAGCGATGCGCCGGATCCCGTTCCATGCGCGGATGCCACATCTGGGATACCGTAATAGTGCGGGTCTTAAAGGGCAGTTCAAAGACGTGCACGCGCTCGGTCATCGCCTGATTGAGCAGGTACAACGCCGGTACCATAGCAATCAGGTCGGAGGCCAGCGCTACGGATAACGCCGTCGGGAATCCAGGCACCACGCTGGCGATCTTTCGTTTCATCCCCCGCTCCGCCAGCGCGTCGTCCACAGACCCGTGTAACGCCCCATCAGGCGACGCCACCACATGGCCCCAGCCAACATAATCGTCAAGGCTGACCTCAGGCTGTGAAGAGAGCGGATGTCCCTTGCGCACCGCGCCAACAAACCGATCCTGAAAGAGCCTTTGCAGCCGTATTTCAGGCCCCATGTTGCTCTGCACGCCAATCTCCAGGTCGACAAGCCCCTCCCGTAAATAGCGCGACGTTTTTTCAGGTTTGGGAGCGAAGCGGATGCAGACCCCGGGCGCAACCCTCGCCACCGCGGCTATGAGCATAGGTCCAAACGCCACCACAAAACCGTCGTTGGCCCGAATAGTGAACAGCCGTTCAAGGCTTTCCACCTTCAGCGTGTCGGTGGAGGGCTGCAGCACCGCCCTCGCCTCGTGCACGGCGCTTCTGGCGCGATCCCGGGTGGCTTCGGCCCAGGGCGTCAGCACCATATGACGCCCGGCCCGCACCAGAATAGGATCGCCGGTCACCTCCCGCAGCCGGCTCAGGGTGCGGCTCATGGCGGAGGTGCTCAGGTTTAAACGTCGCGCCGCGCCCGCCACGCTGGCTTCGGCCAGCAAAACGTCGAGCGCAACCAGAAGGTTAAAGTCAGGATCGGACACGATGGCTCCTCAGATAAGGCGTTATATGCAACGATTAAGTGCAAATGCTGCGTCTTCCGCCCTGTATAGCGCATGATTATAGTTTCGTCATCACTATTCTTATCCGGAGTAACGACAATGACGCTATTTACCAACCAGCCCGGCGATGAAGGTTTACCCGGGCATGAACGCGCCCGGGTCCTGGCCGCCGTCATGACCACCACGCTGATGGGCGTCTTTGACGGCACCATGATCAACATCGCGCTCCCCTCCATGGCTAGAGCGATGCAGGTCCCCGCGAACGTTGCGGTCTGGTTCGCTAACGGTTATCTGCTGTCAGCGGCGATGACGCTGGCTATTTTCGCCGCGCTGGCGGCCCGCGTGGGCTATCGCCCGGTCTTTCTGAGCGGGCTTGCCACCTTTACGCTCACCTCGCTCGGCTGCGCGCTGGCAACAACGCCGGAAATATTAACCGGGATGCGAATTCTGCAGGGCATCGGCGGGGCGGCGACCCTGAGTATTGCTCCGGCGATCCTGCGGTCCGTTTTTCCGGGCCGACTGCTGGGCCGTATTCTGGGGCTGCACGCCCTGCTTATCGCCTCCAGCACGGCGATCGCCCCGGTACTCGGTGGAACAATACTGGACGCCCTGAGCTGGCAATGGCTGTTCGCCATTAACCTCATTCCGGGCAGCATCGCCCTGCTGCTGGCGTGGCGAGCCTTGCCGCGGGAATCGGTTGCTGACAGACCGCCCTTTGATGCGCCGGGCGCCGTGCTCTCCGCCGTCCTGTTAGGTTCCGCGATCATGCTGGCGGACAGCCTTCAGCACGTGGCGCAACACATTAGTCTGCAGGCCGTCTGCTGGAGCGTTCTCGCGCTGGTCAGCGCCTTCGCCTTTACCTGGCGTATCCGGCGCGCGCAACATCCGTTACTGCCGCCGGTGATGTTCAGAAACGGGCGCTTCACCCTCGCCGCGCTGACCTCGCTGGCCTCGTTTGTCAGCCAGGGGATCACGTTTGTCGCGCTGCCGTTCCTGTTTCAGAGCGTATACGGCTACAGCCCTGTAGCGTCCGCGCTGCTGTTCACCCCATGGCCGATTGGCATCGTGCTGATCGCGCCGCACGCGGGTCGCTGGGCGGATACGATCTCCGCGCCGCTCATCTCGACCCTCGGGCTGATGGTTTTTGTCGGCGGGCTGGTCCTGCTGGCCACGTTGCCGGACAATCCTTCCGCCTGGAATATCTGTCTGCGCAGTCTGGTATGCGGGATGGGATTTGGCTGCTTCCAGAGTCCCAATAATCGGGAAATGCTCGCTAACGTGGCGCGGGAACATGCCAGCTATGCCTCCGGCGTGTTGTCGATCGTCAGAACATTCGGCCAGTGTCTCGGCGCCGCCGTGGTGGGCGTTCTGCTGGGAGCGGCGGCAGGATGGGACCATCAACATGCTATCCAGGTTGCACTGTGGTTAGCCGTCATCGCCTCGACGGGTTCGGTGGTATTTAGCCTGAGCAGGCTGCGCCCTGCGAGGCCTCCAGGCAAGCGTTGCACAATGTAGGCCGGGTAAGCGCAGCGCCACCCGGCAAGAAAGACGGCGCGTTTGTTTACTCCAACGCCAGCAGCGCAAAGCTCGCCAGCCAGTGCCCGCCGCTGTAGTGGCTGCCAACCACATGCCCGACGCTGGCGGCCAGATGTTTCGTTACCGCCTCGCGCAATGCCGGTTGCGCCGGGTGGCTGGCAGGAAGCGCTTTCGCTATGTGCTTCATACACCACGCGCGGCTGAGGTTTAACCCGTCGAGATGGGCAATTTTCGGGTCGGTACGATCGCTCACTTCCGCCGGGTTCATGAGTGTCGTAACGGCGCCCACCTCCGGCAGAAACGCGTCAAACCAGGCCGGGAAGTCTTCAGACACTTTGCTCATCAGCAGCGCCTCCGTCAGCGCGCCGGAAATATACTCGTCTCCGCCGGGCTCATAATGAGCCGGATAGCGCGTGTCGGCGAGATAAAACCGCTCCGCCGCTGCCACAATCGCCTGTTCAAGCGCCTTGTCTCCCACTGCGCGACCGTAATCGAGCGCCAGCGCGAGGGCAAACGCGGTGTTGTAGTGCGTCCCGACGCGGATCGGATAGGTGAGCTTGCCGAGGTAATCCACCAGCCGGTTGCGAATGTCCTGAGTTAACGGCTCCAGCATCTGATACCAGCCCGCGGCCTGCGGCAGCGACGACTGTTTCAGCTCCTGGGCCAGCGCCAGCAGCCAGCCGTAGCCATACGGTCGCTCAAACGAGGCGCGGAACGGCGCGGTAAAATAGGCCAGCTCCTTCGCCACGTTCTCTTCGGTCAGGTGCTCGTCAAAAAGCGCGACGATCGCGTCCCGGCACGGTAATTCTGGATAGAGGCGCACGCAGCGCAGCAGCAGCCAGTAACCGTGCACCGCCGAATGCCAGTCAAAACAGCCGTAGAAAATGGGATGCAGCTCGCGCGGCGGCAGAACGTCACCATCATCATTCAGCAGGTGCATAATGTGGTTCGGGTATTCCTGGCGCAAATAAGTCAAAGGCATGCGGGCAAACGCGTCGGCCTGATGTTGCGTTAATTCCATGACAGCTCCTTAGCGAAACACGAGGAAATACATTAAGAACACGTTCACCACCAGCAGGGTTAACGCGGTCGGGATCTGGATCTTGATCACCTGATATTTGTCTTTCAGCTCCAGCAGCGCGGCGGGAACGATATTGAAGTTCGCGGCCATCGGCGTCATCAGCGTGCCGCAGTAGCCTGCGTACATGCCAATCGCCAGCAGCGGCGCCGGGTTGCCGTGATGCACGTTGATCAGAAACGGCAAGGCGATCCCCGCACTCAGCACCGGGAAGGCCGCAAAGGCGTTACCCATAATCATGGTAAACAGCGCCATGCCCACGCAATAAATCACCACCAGCATGAAGCGGTTATCCGGGTTCACAAACAGGCTCACCACCTTCTGCACCGAGTCACCCGTGTTGGCCACCACGAACACGCCGCCAAGCATGGCCAGCATCTGCGGCAGGATCACCGCCCAGCCGATGGTATCGACAAGACGGCGGGACTGACGAACGGCATGGAGCGGCGTGCCTTTGGTCAGCCACCAGCCGGTGAGGATCGCCGCGACGCAGGCCACGCACAGCGCCGCCAGGGTGAGCTGTTTCTGATCGAGCAGAAACACGCCGCCGACCGAAACGCCCTTCAGGAATAACGTGCCCAGCACCGTCACCACCGGGATCATCAGCGCCGGCAGAAACAGCCAGTTTTTAAGCCGATTTGACGACGCGACGCGCTCCTCCTCGGTGGACATTTTATAGTGCCCTTTCCCGACGAGGCCAAACCCCGCCAGCAGCGCGATAACGATAACGCCGCCGCCGATAATCCGGTACGCCAGCGATTTGCCGAGTTCCTGCACCATCAGATCGCCAAACAGGAAGATCCCGCCAAACAAGAACCAGAACAGCGCGGTGGTAAAGCGCTTCGGGTTGGCGCGATCGCGCAGGGTCATGACAACCAGCAGCATTACGACAAAGCCAATCAGGTAGTACACGCGGTTAATGGTGATAAGCGTCATCATTGCGCGGCCTCCTGCGTACCCTGCTCTGCCCGCCAGGCCATCACGTCGCGACGGATGCTCGCATCGAGGCGCAGCAGGCGCGTCATATGAATAATCAATGCCGCAATGGCGGTCGGAATAGCCCACAGGCCGATATGCAGCGGTTCAATGCCCGGAATACCGTTCTCTTTCAGGAACGCGTCGATCAGCAGTACCGCCCCGAAGGCAATAAAGATATCTTCCCCAAAGAAGACCGCGATGTTGTCGCACGCGGCGGCGTGGGCTTTGATTTTGTCGCGAATGTGCTGCGGCAGCTCGCCATATTCGTTCAGCGCCGCCCCTTCGGCCATCGGTGCCAGCAGCGGGCGCACCGTCTGGGCATGGCCGCCCAGCGACATCAGTCCCAGCGCGGCGGTGCCTTCCCGCGCAACAAAGTAAAGCATCAGAATACGCGCCGAAGTGGCGCTGGCGATCTTCGCCACCCAGGCCTGGGCGCGCTCCTTAAGCCCGTAATATTCCAGCAGACCAATCACGGGCAGGATCAGGATGAAGGTGGCCAGCGATCGGCTATTGACGAACTTCTCGCCAAAGGTCTCCAGCAGCATCCCGAAATCCATGCCGACCAGCAGACCCGTCGCCAGCCCCGCCACCACGACCACCAGCAGCGGGTTGAAGCGCAGTGCAAAACCAATAACCACGATCGGTATCCCGATCAGCGGCAGCAGCGTAGTACCGTCCATAACGTTTACCCTATCGAAAGTGAGCGTTGCGCGCCGACGGCTATTTTTTTAATTTGCGGCGAGCGATGTTGTGTTTTGTTGGCAGGCTTCGCAAAACCTGCGCTAAAAAGCTATATCTGAACCTCAAAAACATGTAAACAAATTATCAATAAAATGTTCTTATTTTATCGATGAGTTTACATTTCTGGCTAAGGAACGTTATGACTTCAGAAAAGAGTGCTTCACCCGATCGCGACGATATCAACGAGGGCCGGATCGTCTCTTCCCGCCATCTGGTATCCGAGCGCTGCGCGGAGTTATCAGAGCTGGAATATGCGCTGATCATGACCGGCAACGCGTTTAACAAATGGATGGTGCGCTGCATGACGGCTGCCGGCGAGCCCGATATGGGCGCCTTTGACGTTTCGCTGCTGCATCACGTGAACCACCGCGACCGCAAGAAAAAGCTGGCCGATATCTGCTTCGTCCTCAACGTGGAAGACACCCACGTGGTGACCTATGCGCTGAAAAAGCTGGTCAAAGCAGGCTACGTGACGAGCGAGAAAGCGGGCAAAGAGCTCTTTTTCTCTACCACCGAGGAAGGGAAAGCGCTGTGCATGAAATACCGGGACGTGCGGGAGGCGTGTCTGATTGCGATCCACGCGGAGAGCGGCATTGCCGGGAAGTCGATTGGCGAGACCGCGCAGCTGTTACGCACGATCGCCTCCCTGTATGACACCGCCGCACGGGCGGCGGCGTCACTGTAACTAAGGACGGCGGAACAGCGTAATGCTCCGTCCGGCCAGCGCGTACTCAACGGTTTCGGTGATCGCTGTTCCGGTGGCGGCGTCATCCGCCGTAGACAGCTCCAGCACCCATCCCCCTTCGCCAAACTGCGGGATCTGGAACGGCACGGTGCCTTCAAACGGATTGAACAGCATCAGCACGTCGTGCCAGATGCCGTCCTCCTGCTGAAGATCCGGCCTGCTGATGGAGACCCCGAGCGTTGAGCCTTCATCCCACTGCTCGGCCTGCTGCGGACCGCCCCCGGCATTGAACCAGCGGATCTCCAGCCCGTCGCGCCAGCTTTCACGGCGCAGCAGCGGCTGTTGCGCGCGAAGGGCAATGAGACGACGGGTAAACTCGCGCAGCGCGGCGTCATTTTCGGAGAGCCCCTTCCAGTCGATCCACGAGATCTCACTGTCCTGGCAGTAGCCGTTGTTGTTCCCCTTCTGCGTGCGGCCAAACTCGTCCCCCGCCAGCAGCATCGGCGTGCCGTGGGAAAACAGCAGCGTGGTCAGGAAATTACGCTTTTGCCGCTCCCGGGTAGCGATGATGTCCGGGTTCTCGGTTGGCCCTTCCTCGCCGTAGTTGTACGAGCGGTTATCGTTATGCCCGTCGTTATTGTCCTCGCCGTTGTCGGCGTTGTGCTTCTCGTTGTACGACACCAGGTCATTCAGCGTAAAGCCGTCGTGGGCGGTGATAAAGTTGACGCTGGCCCACGGGCGACGCCCACGCAGATCGTACAGATCGCCGGAGCCGAGAAGCCGCGCGGCAAAGTCCGTGGAGACGTTGTCCCCCTTCCAGTACTCGCGAACGGTGTCGCGGTATTTGTCGTTCCACTCCCCCCAGCCCGGCGGGAATCCGCCCACCTGATAGCCGCCGGGGCCAATATCCCAGGGTTCACCAATCAGCTTCAGTCGGGATAAGACCGGATCCTGGGTCATGGCGTCGAAGAAACCGCCGCGCGGATCAAATCCTTCGGGCTCGCGGCCCAGGATCGTCCCAAGGTCGAAACGAAAACCGTCTATGTGCATTGATTCCGCCCAGTAGCGCAGGGAATCCATCACCATCTGCAACACGCGCGGGTGCGAGGTGTTGACCGTGTTTCCCGTCCCGGTGTCGTTGATGTAGTACCGGTGCTGGTCGGGCAGCGTGCGGTAATAGCTGTAGTTATCAATCCCCTTAAACGAGAGCGTCGGGCCAAGCTCGTTCCCTTCCGCCGTGTGGTTGTACACCACGTCCAGAATGACCTCGATGCCCGCGTCATGATAGGCGCGCACCATATCGCGAAAGCCCTGGATCCCCGCCGGGCCGTAGTAGCGCGACGCCGGAGCAAAAAAGCCAAGCGTGTTATAGCCCCAGAAGTTCTTCAGGCCGCGGTCGAGCAGGTGCTGGTCGTCCGGGAACCAGTGAACCGGCAGCAGCTCCACCGAGGTAATGCCCAGGCTTTTGATATAGTCGACCGAGGCTTTGTGCCCCATCCCCTCAAACGTCCCGCGCAGCTCGGGCGGAATGGCCGGGTTCATCTGGGTAAAGCCTTTCACGTGGCTCTCATAGACAACGGTATGCGGCCAGGGGACGTTTGGCCGGTTGTTGTCCTGCCAGTCAAAGGCGTTCGGGTCGATGACCCTGCCTTTCGGCGTAAACGGCGCGCTGTCGCGGGTATCAAAGCTCAAATCCAGCTCGTCATGCCCCAGCTCATAGCCGAAATGGGCGTCGTTCCAGTCGATGTCACCCACCAGTTCGCGAGCGTACGGGTCGATGAGCAGCTTATGCGGGTTAAAGCGATGACCATTTTCCGGGTCGTAGGGGCCGTAGACGCGATAGCCGTACAGCGCGCCCGGCTTCAGGTCAGGCACATAGCCGTGCCAGATCTCATGGGTATACTCCGGCAGCTCCAGCCGGGCGATTTCCGTTTTCCCGGACGGGTCAAACAGACAGAGCTCCACTCGTTCAGCGTGCGCGGAGAACAGCGCGAAGTTAACGCCCTTCCCGTCATAATTCGCCCCCAACTGCTGGCCATGACCGGCCCGAATTTCAAACGTTGTATCCTTTGCCATTTTCGTTCTCCACGATTATTCGCAGGTAAGCAGAACCAGTACACATCCCTTTTCTGACGTTAAATCCAGCGTCTTTTGCAGAATGCGGCTCTCACCGCTGAACAGATCCCGATAGCGCTTCCCTGCCAGTTCGTCGGGTATCGCCACCGTGGTATTGACCCACAGCTGATGATTATCCGTGACGCCAAAAACCAGACGCGGCACGGCGACAATCAGCGCCTCCTCGTCCTTAACGCGCGCATAAACAATCAGGTTCTCCTCCCGCTCGCCGGTGACCTTAAGCGGCAGCCAGCCGCCGTAGCGGAAAAGCGCGTCGTAGTGCGGTCGAAGCCGCAGCAGCGTGGCGGTAACAAACTGTTTGACCCGTCCGTCCCGCCAGCAGGCCGGGTTGTCAAACACCCCGGCATCCGCCGCGCTGAGGTGTTGCACCAGGGCCGGAAAGTCCGGCTCGCGTCGGTTATCCGGGTCGACAAGGCTGAAGTTAAGCGCCTCGCTGCCCTGATAGATATCCGGCACGCCGGGCGCCGTCAGCTTGATCGCCGTCTGGCTGAGGCTGTTCATCAGCCCGGCGCGAATAAAGGGCTGCATCGCCTCGCTGAAATCGTGCAGGAACGGGGTGTTGTTCGGCGAAAGCAGGTGCCGCGCGTAGCTCAACACCACGCTCTCATAGCTCTCGTTGCTGTCGATCCAGTCGGTGCGCTGTTTCGCCTCGCGCAGCGCTTTTTCGAGGAAGCCGAGGAACCGCGTTTCGAGTGCTTTAAGCCCTTCAGCGTCGTCCGGTGACAGCGTGGCGGGCCAGACGCCCGCCAGCGCCTGGTAGATCATCCACGTATCGGCGGCGTTCGGCGCGGTACCGTCATTGAGAAAACGTACCTGGGTCTGGTTCATCTGCCGCCAGCGGGTAAGGTTCTCGCCCCAGCGTTCCGGGGCTTCCGTGAGGGTGTAAAGGCGCGCCCGGGCATCTTCCCCGCGCTTGGTATCGTGCGTGGAGGTACCCAGCAGCGCGTCGGGCTGACGGGCCAGACGAATGCGCATCTCCTGGTGGAAGCGGGATAAGGAAAACGCGCGCGGCGTCGGGTCGGCCCCCACTTCATTGAGCGCAAGCTCAAGGTTGTGGCGAAAGAACAGCGTGTCTTCAACGGACTTCGCCATCAGCGGCCCGGTGAGCTGCTGGAAGCGGGTTCTGAACAGCGAGGCGCTCTCGCGGCAATCTTCCGGCAGGTCGCCGGTAAGAATGCGCACGATCAGGCTGAGCGCCGCTTCCGACGTCTCCACGCAGGCAACCACGCGGTTGAGCAGCGCCACGTCCGGCGGGGTTAACCCCTCGCGAGTGCCGTAGGTGCGGTAGACCGGAAACGCAATAAGCAGCTCGCGCAGCGCGTGGCGGATATCCTCGCGCGGCAGCGCAACCTCATTGCGGCGGGCCAGATCCTCAGCAAGGTTTAGCAGCGTGGTGAATTCACCCTCAAAATTGCGATCGGTCATCAGGCCTTTGGCATCGCGCAGCTCGGCGTGGCGATCGACCGTCACGCCCAGCGTCTCGTCGTGGATTGTCTCCAGGCGCGAGAGGTTATCGTCGTCGACCAGCACCTCCGCCAGCGAGGCGATAAACTCGTAGCCGGTGGTGCCGGATACCGGCCAGTCAGCGGGGAGCTGTTCCCCTTTGGCGAGAATCTTTTCGACCGTGATGTAGCAGTCGGGCCCGGCGGCCTGCCGCAGGCGCTGCAGATAGCCCAGCGGATCCGCCAGACCGTCGACATGGTCAATGCGCAGGCCGTCCACCACGCCCGCGTGGACCAGCTCAAGGATCAGCCGGTGCGTATCGTCGAAGACCGCATCATCTTCAACCCGGACGCCGACCAGCCCGGTGATCTCAAAGAAGCGCCGCCACGAGAGCTGCTTCGGCGCCTCCCGCCAGGACATCAGCCGCCAGCTTTGCGCCTCGTGCAGTTCTGCAATGCTTTTCTCCTCGCTGTACGTACCCGGGTTGAGCGGATACTCGGCGTCATAGTAGACCAGGGCGGCCTTTTTCGTGACAGGGTCACGTTTCAAGGTGATGGCACCCTTCTCCAGCTCTGCCTCAAAGGTATCGCCAAGAAACGGCAGCGTCAGCGGCCTCGACCCGTCGATATCAAAATAGCGGAAATAGCGGCTTTGCTGGCCATATTCAATCACGTCCCGCCACCAGAGGTTTTCCAGCGAGGTGGACATATGGTTAGGGACGATATCCAGAATCAGCCCCATGCCGGCCTGCTTAAGCGCCGCGGCCATGCGGTCAAAGCCTTCTCGTCCGCCAATCGCGGGGTCGATTTCATTCGGGTTAGTCACGTCATAGCCGTGGGTAGACCCCGTCGTGGCAGTGAACACGGGCGACGCGTAAAGGTGGCTGATGCCGAGGTCCTTCATATACGGCACCAGCGCCACAACGCGGTCGAAGGTCATGCCGTTACGGAACTGAATACGGTACGTGGCGGAAGGGATCATAACGATGCTTCTCCATCAGCAAAGCGAACGACAATACCGTTCGGGGGTAAAACGTCGTTGAGCTCCGGCCAGGCGAAGCGCGTCTCCCCCGCGAGCGCGGGCAGGTCGACGGGCTTCGTTCCAATATTCAGCGCCAGAGAAAGCGTGCCTGACGGGAAGCGCCAGCTCACCGCCACCATGCCGGGCGCGGTCTTGAGCACATGGCCCTCAACGGCGCCGCCCGGATGCAGAAGCGGAACGATATAGCGATGGCGCAGCGTCAACAGATGGCGCGTATAGCGCAGCCACGTTTTGCCCTCGTCGGTGGCGATTTTGTTCCAGTCGAGCTTTGAGCGGATAAACGTGTTCACGTCGTTCGGGTCCGGGACGGTTTCATCGTGCCCGGCATGGCCGCTAAACTCTTTCGCGCGCCCTTCCCGCACCGCCTTTGCCAGTTCGCCGTGAAAATCGGTGAAGAACAGGAACGGATGCGTTTCACCAAACTCCTCGCCCATAAACAGCAGCGGGATATGGGGGGAAAGCAGCAGCGCGGCAAGCAGCACCCGCGTCTTGTCGGCACCCGCCAGGGAGATAAGCCGTTCGCCCTGGGCGCGATTGCCGGTCTGATCGTGGTTTTGGATGAAATCGACGAAGAACTGCGGCGGCTGCGTGCGGCACTCCACGCCGCGGGATTCGCCGGTTTGCAGCGAAATCTCGCCCTGGTAGACAAAGCCTTCCGCCAGCGCCCGGGCGAACTTTTTCTCCGGCTCAAAGGCAAAGTCCTGGTAGTAGGCGTGCGTCTCACCGGTGGCAAACACGTGGGCAGCGTTGTGAAAATCATCGTTCCATTCGCCGGTAAACAGCGGCGTGTGGCCCTGTTCATCGCGCGGATGCAGAAAAATCACGTTGCGGCTGTCTTCCGTGGTCAGGTGAACGTGCCGGTGGGGGATCGCCTCGCGAATTTTTGCGGCAATCTCCTCGAGAATGTGCGTGTCCGAGCCGTCTTTAATCTGGTCGATGGCATCAAAGCGCAAGCCGTCCAGACGGTATTCCGTCAGCCAGTAGAGCGGCGCGTCGGTGATGTACTGCCTCACCGGCTCGCGCTCGTAGGCGATGCCGTTGCCCCAGGGCGTCATCCGCTGCGCATCAAAAAACGCGGGCGACAGCAGAGGGAGATAGTTCCCCTCCGGGCCGAAGTGGTTGAGCACGATATCCAGCACCACGGAAAGCCCCAGCCCGTGCGCGGCGTCGATAAACGCGTGGAAATCCTCCGGCGTGCCGTACGCAGAGTGCGGGGCATACAGCAGCACCCCGTCGTACCCCCAGCCGCGGGAACCGCCAAACTGGGAGACGGGCATGACTTCAAGCTGGGTAATCCCCAGCTCCGCCAGATACGGCAGCTTGTCGATCGCCGCCCGGAAGGTGCCCTCCGGGGTAAACGTGCCGATGTGCAGTTCGTAAATGATCGTCTCTTCCCACGGCCGCCCTGCCCAGTCGCGGTTGACCGGCTGGTAATGTCGGGGATCGATCGCTACGGAGGGGCCGTTAACGTCACCCTTTTGCGCCCGCGAGGCGGGATCGGGCACCGCCGTGCCGTCCTGAAGAACAAACTGATATTCTGCACCGTGCCTGACGCCGGGGACGTCCGCCTGAAACCAGCCGTCGCCGGTTGCCGTCATCGGCACGTCGGTGGCGGCAAGACGTAGCGTAAGTTCTTTCTGTCCTTCTGCCCAGACGCGAAAACGTACAACGTCATCGGAAATAAACTCAGCACCCCACTGCTTTTGAAATGTCCTGAATTCCATTCATTGTCCTCGAATGACCCACATTTTACGCGGAACGAAGTACAAGCTTAGTTCAGGATTAAAAGTGCGTGAGCTCAGCGGATTTAACCGCTTCGTCTATTCTTTATGAAATAACTCACTAACGGGAACACTATGCAGATTCGAAAAGGACTCAATACCGACTTCGCACGCCTTGAATGCTGTGACTTTTCTTTCACCATTAGCCACATTGCCCGGGAGCCGTTTATCCACTGTGATTTGCATATTGAAGCCGTGGCAGAGCCGTGGATAAAAACCTACGAACTCGACATTCAAACGCTTGAAAATCACTGCGTTAATCCGGACGCCATATTTCTTGTCGCGGAAACGGACGACGGTGAAATAGCCGGATTTATTACCGCGTCAGTCGGCTGGAACAAATTTATTTCAGTGGATTATATTGCCGTTGAGCGCTCCAAACGCAGAACCGGCGCTGCGCATAAATTAATGGCCGCCGCGCACGTGTGGGCCCGCAGCGTAAACGCGCCGGGATTACGGCTTGAAACACAAAATGTGAACGTCTCTGCCTGCCTGTTTTACCGTCACTACGGATTTACCCTAGGCGGATACGATCGTTATCTCTACAATGCCCTACCGGAAAAAGACGAGGTCGCTCTGTTCTGGTATTACATGCTGGTCTAGCGGAAACACATTGCCACATCACGGTCATATTTCTGTCACTGAATTTCATTACGCTTTCGGGATTTTAACCACGGTGTTGAGGAAAGAAGTGTGAATTCAATGGCTAAGGCATTACTGCTGGCATTACCGGTTTTGAGTGCAGCGGCAGCGGCGACGGCCGCGGAGCACGACCTGTGTGAACCGAAAGCGTACGAAATGGCGCTGCGCTATCAGCAGAAATCGGCAGAGATTATGGCCCTTCAGCTGCAAACCTATCGGTTTGCCACCGAGCGTTTCAACGAAAAGTTAAAGGATCTGAAAACGCCCGAAAATTACGCCGTGGTAATGGACCTGGATGAAACGGTACTGGATAACACCCCTCTGCTGGTGCGCGACATGGAGCAGTGTCACGACTATACGAAATGGGACACCTGGAGCGACTGGGAGAAACAGGGAAAACCCGGCTTAATTCCGGGGGCGAAAGCGTTTCTTGACCACGTGAATCAAAGCAAGGTCCGCATCTACTATGTCTCGGATCGTATGCAGGAAAACAAAGCCGACACGCTGAAGACGTTAAACGCTCTCGGCCTGCCGCAGGTATCTGACGAAAGCGTGCTGCTGGATACGGTCAGCAAGGAAGAGCGCCGTCAGAGCATCCTCAAAAAGCAGCAGATCGTGATGCTGTTCGGCGACAGCCTGCCGGATTTCGCCGTGCAGTTTAAAAACAAAAAGCCGAGCGAACAGCAGCGTGAACTGGTTGAGACCAGCGCGGACCACTTCGGCAACGACTGGATTGTGCTGCCTAATGCCGCTTATGGCTCATGGTCCAAAGCCACGCCGGACAGCTGGAACGCACCGCTGAAAAAATAATGTCTACGGGCCGGGAAAGCTATCGCGCGCCTTCCCGGCCCTTCGGTTTCCTATCCATCCCGTTTATAGGTCCTATCATTTCTGAGCAGGTTCTTATAATTTTACGGAGCAGTAAGATGAGCACTTTCAAAGGAGACTCGTATGCTTACCGTGAAAAAACTTGCTCTTTCCACGCTGATTTCCAGTTCACTGCTTTTCTACCCTGCGCTCCAGGCCTCTGCAGAAACGCCGCAGCACGTCGTTAAACAACCGGCGGGCGGTTACAGCGTGCAGGTCGGCGACGTGCTTGTCACCTCGTTTACCGACGGGACCGTCGCGCAGGATCTGCACAAGCTGCTGCGCCGGACAACGCCGCAAAACATTGATGCGCTGCTCGCAAAAAACTTTCAGACCAACCCGGCTGAGGTCTCCATCAACGCTTTTCTGATTGCGATACCCGGACATAAAATCCTGGTGGATACCGGCTCGGGCCAGCTCTTTGGTCCTGATACCGGCGGACGTCTGGTTGAGAGCCTCGCCACGCAGGGAATAAAACCCGAGGACATCACTGAAGTCCTGCTGACCCACGCCCACTCCGATCATGCGGGTGGCCTGGTGAAAGACGGCAAGGTGGTGTTCAGCAACGCGCGCGTTTTCGTTGGCAAACCGGACATCGACTTTTTCTTTAACGACGACAACCAAAAGAAAACCGGCTACGGCAAGAACTACTTCGACGTCGCGCAGAAGACCTTAAAACCCTACCTTGACGCGGGGAAAGTGGTGCCGTTTAGCGGCACATCGGAGATTCTTCCGGGGCTTACCGGCACGGTTCATCCCGGACACACGCCGGGTTCAGCCTTCTACACCCTGACAAGCAAAGGCGAGAAGATCACCTTTGTCGGCGACATCATTCACGCCGCGGCGGTCCAGTTTCCGCAGCCTGCGGTGACCATCACCTACGATGAAGATGAGAACAAAGCGGCAAGCGTACGCGAGCATGCGTTCGCTGACTTTGTGAAAAACAAGGACCTCATTGCCGCGCCCCATCTGCCTTTCCCGGGCATCGGCTATGTGACGAAAGGCGAGAAAGGCGGCTATGCCTGGGTCCCTGTGACCTATACCAACCGGGACGCCAGTAGCGCGAAATAAGATGACGCGGATATCTGACATGGACATAGACCTGCTCCTGACGCTGGACGCCCTGCTTCAGGACAGGAACATCACCCATGCGGCCGCGCGGCTGGGCATCAGCCAGCCCGCGTTGTCCGCTCGTCTCGCGCGTCTGCGCACGCTGTTTGGCGAACCGCTGTTTATCCCCTCCCCGCATGGACGCGGGGTGTTACCCACGCCGCGCGCGGAAGCGCTCAGGCCGCAGGTGACAGGCGTGCTGCGCGGCATCAGCGCGATGTTTGCGCCCACCGCGTTTGACGCGCAAACCAGCAGCCGGACATTTGTCATCGCGCTGCATGAAAACCCGGCGCTGATGCTCGGCACCGCGCTGCTTAACCAGGTGGGTACCGATGCTCCCGGTATTCGCCTGCGCTTCGCCCTGCCCGAGATGGCCGAACTGCCGCAGCAGCTGGAGAACGGCGATGTGGATCTCTACATCGGCGTGAGCGCGGGCGCCCATGACGGGTGGGTAAGGCGCAAACTCCTCGACGACGCGTTTGCCACCGCCCAGCGAAAAGGCCATCCGCGCGGAACGGGTGCGTTAGATCTGGAGATCTACTGCGCGCTTTCTCATCTGGTGGTGTCGTCGGCGGGCGATCCGTTTACCGGATTTGTCGACCAAACCCTCGCCGGGCTGGGCTATCAGCGACACGTTGCCATGTCCACCCAGAGCTACGCTATGGCGCCTGCGCTGGTTGCCGGTACCGACCTGGTGTGCACCCTGCCGGAACGGATGCTGAAGCAGTTTGCCAGCACGCTGGATCTCTTTGCACCACCGCTGCCGCTCCAGCCCATTACCATCAACATGTACTGGCACCCGAAAAACAGCCAGGATCCGGCGAACGCCTGGCTGCGCGAGCAGCTCCTGCGGGCAGCAGGACGTCAGGTGTGATCGAGCGTAACCAGAAACTTTTTTAGCACTTCTGAACGAATAATCCGGTGGCAAACCAGGGTGAGTTCGCTCTCCCGCAGCCGGTCAAGGATGTCCACGTAGACGACGTTCTCAACGCTCACCGCCTTTGCCGACGCGGGAAGCAGCGCCACCCCAAACCCTGCCGAAACCAGGCTGATGACCGTGGGCACGTCGGTCGCATTTTGCACCACGTCCGGCTGAAAGCCCGCCCCGCTGCAGGCGTCATAGAAGTACTGCTCCAGCCCCATTCCCTCCGGGTCGCGCAGGGAGATCCATTTTTCGTCTTTCACCGACGAAAGCGTCAGCGCGGCGGACCCGGCCAGCGGATGCTGACGATACAGCGCCAGCACCGTTTTCTCCGAGGCGAACGGGCGGCTTTGCAGATCGTCCGGCAGCGACGGCAGCGGCGCGCGGATGATGGCCACATCCAGCTGGTTGCTCTGCACGGCGGCGTAGAGCGTCTGCACGTTTCCCGTCATCAGCGACATGGTAATGGCGGGCCAGCGGCTGTGCATCTGGCGCAGCGCGGCGGGCAGCCTGCCGTCAAACATCGCGCTCGACACGCACCCGAGGTTTAACACACCCTGCTCGCCCCGTGCCGTTTGTCTGGCGTCCAGCACCGCCTGTTCGGTCAGCGAGATGGCAAGCCGGGCTTTCACGAGAAATGCTTCGCCCGCGGGCGTCAGGGTCAAGCGGCGGTTCGCCCGGCTGAAAAGCGTGACGCCTAAACGTTCTTCCAGGGCCTTTATCTGCTGGCTCAGCGCCGGCTGCGCCATGTTCAGACGCTCGGCGGCCCGGTGCATATGGAGCTCTTCGGCCACGACGATGAAGTGGCGCATCTGGCGAAACTGCACGAGACGACCTCCTGAATTGATATGAATTTACTTATCAATTTAACAGTAATGATGCAATTGATGCTATTGGTCATTGCCATAAAAATGGAGGTATTCAACCGAGGGAGGAAAATATGGAAAACCAGATTAACGATCTCCGCAGCGCCATCGCCTTACTGCAGCGCCACGAAGGGCAGTACATTGAAACCGATCGTCCGGTCGACCCCAACGCGGAACTGGCAGGCGTCTACCGCCATATTGGCGCAGGCGGCACGGTCAAACGTCCAACCCGTACGGGCCCGGCCATGATGTTCAACAGCATTAAGGGCTATCCGCACTCCCGCATCCTGGTTGGCATGCACGCCAGCCGCGAGCGCGCGGCGCTCCTTCTGGGCTGCGAGCCCTCTGAACTGGCAAAACACGTCGGCCAGGCGGTGAAAAAGCCGGTTGCGCCGGTTGTCGTTCCGGCCCCGCAGGCACCCTGCCAGGAGCAGGTCTTCTACGCTGACGATCCTGACTTCGACCTGCGCAAGCTGCTGCCGGCCCCAACCAACACGCCGATTGATGCGGGTCCGTTCTTCTGTCTGGGGCTGGTGCTGGCAAGCGATCCGGAAGACAGCTCGCTGACGGATGTCACCATCCACCGCCTCTGCGTTCAGGAGCGCGACGAGCTTTCCATGTTCCTTGCCGCCGGGCGCCATATCGAAGTCTTCCGCAAAAAAGCGGAGGAGGCAGGAAAACCGCTGCCGGTGACGATCAACATGGGTCTCGACCCCGCCATCTACATCGGCGCGTGCTTTGAGGCCCCTACCACGCCGTTTGGCTACAACGAGCTGGGCGTCGCCGGGGCGCTGCGCCAGCAGCCGGTCGAGCTGGTGCAGGGCGTGGCGGTCAAAGAGAAAGCCATCGCGCGGGCGGAGATCATCATCGAAGGTGAACTGCTGCCGGGCGTGCGTGTGAGAGAGGATCAGCACACCAACACCGGCCACGCGATGCCGGAGTTCCCGGGCTACTGCGGCGAGGCGAATCCCTCCCTGCCGGTGATCAAAGTGAAAGCCGTGACCATGCGAAACCACGCCATCCTGCAAACGCTGGTGGGACCGGGGGAAGAACATACCACGCTGGCCGGACTGCCGACCGAGGCCAGCATCCGCAATGCCGTAGAGGAGGCTATTCCGGGCTTCCTGCAAAACGTCTATGCCCATACCGCGGGCGGCGGCAAGTTCCTCGGGATATTGCAGGTGAAAAAACGCCAGCCGTCAGACGAAGGACGTCAGGGCCAGGCGGCGCTTATCGCCTTAGCCACCTATTCGGAGCTGAAGAACATTATTCTGGTCGACGAGGACGTGGATATTTTCGACAGCGACGACATCCTGTGGGCGATGACGACGCGCATGCAGGGCGATGTGAGCATCACCCATATTCCTGGGATCCGCGGCCACCAGCTGGATCCGTCCCAGTCGCCGGATTACAGCACCTCGATTCGCGGCAACGGCATTTCCTGCAAGACGATCTTCGACTGCACGGTGCCGTGGGCGCTGAAGGATCGCTTCGAACGGGCGCCGTTTATGGAGGTAGACCCACGCCCGTGGGCGCCAGAGCTGTTTGCTGACAACACGAAATAGAAACAGCACGCGTATGGCCCGCAGGTCATACGCTGATTTTCTTTTCAAGCGTGGCAATATTTTCACCCGCCGCTCGCTCCACCGAGAAACGATCGACGCTCAGCAAAATGAGCATCAGCCCCCTGCCGCTCTCCAGCAGCGGCGAGATTTCACAAAAACGGTCTCGCCTGGCGGCCTCAAGCCGCGCCAGCGGGAACGCGTCGCCCGCGTCGGTAAAAACAATGCAGACGTCGCTGTCGCGGATATCGAAGCGTACGCTGAATGTGCGTGAGGCATCCTCATGCAGCGCGTGCCGGATGATATTCGTCGCCACCTCACAGACGGCGAGATCGAGCGCGAAACGCCACTCATCATCTACGGGAAGCGCGCTCAGCCGCGCTTCCAGCCAGCCGGCCAGCGGCGTCAGGGAACCGAGCACCGCCGGAAATTCTGCCTGCACCGGCGTCTGCATCTACAGCCCCAGCTGCGCAAGCGCGCTGCTTTTGTCCGGATAGATGCGGAATATGCGGTCCATGCGGGTCAGGGTGAACATGTTCATGATCCCGGGGTTCAGGGAGCACAGCGCCATGTCGCCTTTCCCGTTCATCAGCTTAAACAACGACACCAGCATTCCCAGCCCGCTGCTGTCGATAAAATCCACTTTGCTGAAGTCGACAATCAAAGCCTTGCGATCGTCGCCAATTTCTTCCGTCACGGACGCTTTAAACGTCGCGGCAACGGAGGCATCCAGCCGCCGGACTGCGGGCGTGAGGATGTTGGCATGCGGTAGTCGTTCAGTGTTAATAATCATTCTGTTCTCCCTGACGCTCGATCACGAGCAGTGAAACGTCATCGGTTAAGGCGGTCGGTTCATCACGATTTGCGTTGCGCCAGCCGGTCAAGTGGTCACCGAACCGCGCCAGGAGCTGGTCAACCGGAAGTCGGGCATGGTCATGAAGCCAGCGTTCGAGACGCTGCGGGCCAAACTGCTCGCTGCTGACGTTCTCACACTCCGTAATACCGTCACTGAATAAGCATAAGCGATCCCCCGGATTGAGGGTAAACTCGACGTCCTCCCAGCTGAGGTCAGGCATCAGCCCGACCGGCGGGCCGCCGTTGCCCACGGACGTGACGGCGCTGTCTGCGTTCACAATAACGGGAGTTGGATGCCCGGCCTGACACAACACCCCTCGTCCGCTCTCGGGGTCGATCACCCCGTAGATAATGGTGAAATAGCTGGTAATGTCGCTCTCTTCACTGCAAAAGCGGCTGTTCAGGATCCTGATCACCTCCGCAGGCGACTGAATGCCGCCCTGATCGGTAAACAAAAAACGGTCTACCACCCGGCCATGTAAGAACTGACGCGCCACCGCGAGGGACATCATCGCGGCCCCCACGCCGTGACCGGACACATCCACGCAATAGAACCCAATGTGAGAATCGAGTGGAAAAATATTGAACACATCGCCTGAGACCCACGCAGACGGCATGAAAAGCCAGTCGGAAAAGTAGTTCCCAAAGCGTAAGCGGTGCGAAGGCAGCACGGAGTGCTGAACGCGCGCCGCGAGTTCAAGATCCTGTTCAATCTGATGCAACGCTTCACTCAGGCGCTTATTGTGCGCCGCGAGGGTCGCTTCCAGCGTTAAAATACGGACCCCGGCGTGCAGACGCGCCCGCAGTTCATCCTGCTCGACCGGCTTGCTTAAAAAATCATCGGCTCCGGCATCAAAGCCCTGCGTTAAATCCCCGGCATTTTCGCGTGCCGTGAGCAGAATGACATAGACGTAGTGGCCAAACTGACGGTTGCGGATGGTTTGACAGAGCGTGAGTCCATCCATTTCCGGCATGTCCCAGTCGCTTATCACCATGCTGATCGGCTGGCTGGACAGTATTTCCAGCGCGGCGACGCCATTTTCCGCCTCGCTCACGATATACCCCCACTGGGTGAGCATTCGGGAGAGTAACCGACGATAAATCAGCGAATCTTCAACGATTAAAACGTGCAGCGCCGACATACATCCCTCCTAAAGCGGTAAGAACCAGATGAGGCTCACGGTCCCTTCCCTGAATTTTGCATTCCCGTTGCCGTGCCCCGGATAGCGCGTTCCCGCATAGTTCGCGTACTGGATGGAGAACGAACCCGGCGTATAGCCGGCATAACCGAAGCTGTAGCTGTAATCGCCGTTCCAGGGCTGCTGCTGGCTGCTGTCCGGGAACCAGAATGCCGTCGCGCGAACGAAGAAATGTTGTTTGAAGGTGTAGCCGCAGCCGCCGAGCATGACGTTTTTATTTTTGCGGATGTCATCGCTGCTGAGGTCGTAGTAGCGCGGCACCCAGCTGTACCCGACCTGGCAAATGATAGAATCCCCTTTATTAATCAGGAGCGTGTTTTCGACCGGTTTCGGTAGCGAAAACTTGTAGGCCAGCGTGAAGGCGCCCTGTTCGAAATAGGTGTGTCGTCGGCTGCCCGATGTCCAGAAATGGTTATCGCCGTAGTTGCTGTAAACCAGACTGACGGTGTTGGCGTGCCAGTCATCGTAGCCGAAGCTGTAGCGAAAATCGGCGGTGTAGCGGCTGGTGTCTCTGACCGGCAGTCGTGACGTAATGTTGGCAAACCAGAAGCTGTAGGGGGAATACTGAAGGCTGAGATTCAGCGTCTGGTTAATCTTTTTCTTTTCCGTGGCGGTGTCTGAACTGTTAGGAATGCTCATCCACTGCTCTTTCAGTCCCGAGCTAAAGCTCAGCGCACCTGAGAATTTCTTGTCGTTACCCGAGAACAGGCGCCCCCAGCGGCTGGTAAAGACGCCAGCCTGAACAGGTTCACCGTTCTTATCGCGCAGGGATTCATTTTCACTGCTTTTCGCCGCCTCTGCGGCGGGGATCGCGGCGAGCAGCACGCCCGCCAGAAGCCATTTTTCGCGCATAACCGCCATCCTTAGTTAGGTATCCAGCGTGCGCCGACGTCGTATTTTGCCATCAGCCACAAAATACCCAGTGCCGCCGCATGCACTAACGTGTTCTCTATCCAGGCCTGACGCCATAAATCGAAGGTGATGAACTGGCTCACCAGCAGCACCACGTACACATGCAAAATAAAGGTATAAAGCGAGTGCTGGCCGAGCGGGATCAGGAACCATCCCAGCAGGCGATTGAGCGGCGTCCAGCAATACGTCAGCACCAGGTAGACGGTGACCATCAGGGCGATATCGTTCAACACCCTCACCGGGCCCAGCCCGTTCTTCGCCGCCCAGGTGTGATAAAACGAATTGAAGCTGTCAGGCGGGATGACGTGCATCAGCAGCGCGGGCGGCATAAACGGGTTGGTATGGTTCTGGGCGACAAATCCCAGCATCAGCGACACCATGACCAGCGCCACTACCACCCCTTTCCCCGGAGGCGTCCGGGCGAAAGAGAGCAGTTCGGCTTTATACCAGCCGCTGGCCATGCCCAGCACAAAGATGAACTGCCAGGCGAGCAGCGGGAAGGCAAATTCGAATTCCGACGGCGTCAGCCGAAGCGGCCAGCGCTGCCACAGGCTGTACACCAGCAGCGACAGCCCCAGCAGCCACCAGACTTTTCCTTTCTGCAGCATCCCCAAAAATAGCGGGCTGAGTAGCATTAAAAAGATATACAGCCCCAGAATTTGCGTCTGATGAGGGCCAATCTGCAAATAGAGGATAATGTTGAACCAGGTCTCTTTTATTTGCGGCGTAACCGGATAAAGCGACCAGCTTTCACCCGAAAAACGGTCGGTAAAATGGGTGACCTCGAAAACATTAATATGTGGGATATAGGCCAGAAGAATAAACGACACTATGATAATGATATTTACACGATATATTTTCCATGCCCTGAGATAAAGCCCCCAGGAAACCGTGAGCAAAACCACTTTTTGCAGACGCGCGCGGTTCAGCATGCCAAGCATAAACCCCGAGAGAATAACAAAACCTTCTGCGCCGGTTGTTAACCCAAAACGCTCCCAGGAGAATATATTAAATACCGACATCACCTCCGTATGCGCCACGACCATCATGACGAGGGCAATGCCGCGCATAAAGTCGATTCTCAGGTCCCTGGCACCTGCAACGGCATACCGCCATGCTGTTGATTTAGCGTCATCTTCTTGCGCTACCGACGGCGCAACATGGCTCATAGGGTGTCCTTTGCCTGAAAACGAAAATTAAGGTCTAAATAAAGTAGATAGCCTAAAGGAATAGTAACCGCAATTTATCGACGGCCGATGAAACATCATTAAGCAGAATTTAAGCTGAATTAACCACCGCTAAATATTAACAAAAACGTGGCTGGACACTTTTATTCGGCGTTCTACACTTATCTTAAATCTTGTTTAATCGCTATTTTCTTTCGCTTTTAGGCAACTGTCTGCGCAGCAGAATGGGTCTGCATTTTCACGGAATCAGGAACGCCGGAACTATGGATTTTTATTTTTCCCGTTTTGAACATCGTCGTCCTCCGGAACCGTTAACAACACCGCGCTGGGTCATGTTCACCTGGCAGGTGTTAGCGGTCGCGGCGCTTATTCTGGGTGCCAATTATATTTACTGGCGCTGGACCGCCTCCCTGAATACTGACGCATTATGGTACGCCATTCCGCTGGTCCTCGCCGAAACCCTGGCGTGGATTGGCACCGTGCTGTTTACCATCAATTTGTGGAAAGAACAGGATCCTCCTCAGAGTCCGCCGCCCGGCGAAATTAACGAATGCCTGTCGCCTGAGGAGGCCGTAGAGCCCCGTCCCGTCAAGGTGGATCTGTTCATTGCCACTTACTCGGAAGACACCGAGCTGGTCAGGCTGTCCATTCGCGATGCCCTGAAGATGATGTACCCGTTCCCGATTGACTACCGCATCCACGTGCTTGATGACGGCCGCCGCCCCGAGATGAAAGCCGTTTGCGAAGAGGAAGGCGTTAACTATATCACTCGCCAGACCAACATCGGCTTTAAGGCCGGCAACCTGCGCAACGGCCTTGAGCAAACCGACGGCGATTTTATTGTTATCTGCGACGCCGACACCCGGGTATTTCCCACCCTGCTCAGCCATACGCTGGGCTATTTTCGCGATCCGGACGTGGCCTGGGTACAGACGCCGCAGTGGTTCTTCGATCTTCCGGAAGGAGAAAACCTGTCGCGCTGGGGCCAGCGAAAAGCCGGAAAAGTGGGCTACGGTCTGGGCTGGCTGATTCAAAAGTGTGTTGGCCCGATCACGATTGGCCGCGACCCGTTTTTTAACGATCCGCGCATGTTCTATGACGTGATCCTGCGGCGGCGCAACTGGGCGAACGCGGCTTTCTGCTGCGGCGCAGCGTCCATTCACCGTCGCGAGGCGGTCATGCAGGCCGCGCTGAGAAGCTATGTCTGGTCCGTCGAAGAGGAGATCCATCGTCATACGCGCGACATTCGCGATGAGGAGACCCGGGACGCGCTGCAGAATGCAATGCGTCCGCACGTGGCGTTTGACACCGAGCTTACCCCCTACAAATTCCACGTCTCGGAAGATATTTACACCTCGGTGCTGCTGCACGGTGACGCCGCACGGCGCTGGCGCTCGGTTATGCATCCGCGGGTTGAGTCGAAGATGCTCTCTCCGCAGGATATGCTCACCTGGATGATCCAGCGCTTTAAGTACGCCGCCGGCTCGCTGGATATTTTGTTTCATGACAACATCTTCAGCCGTCGCCGCTTCAGGCTTTCACTCCCCCAGACGCTGATGTATGCCACCACCTTCTGGTCTTACATGGCCTGCGTGTGGAACACGGTGTTTTTGATTTCGCCCATTATCTATCTGTTCACCGGCATTCCGCCGGTGTCCGCCTGGTCGACGCCGTTCTATCTCCACTTTCTCCCTTTTTTTATCTTCTCTGAACTGGCATTTATGTTCGGCACCTGGGGGATCTCGGCCTGGGACGGCAGGGCCTCATACCTCTCCTTCTTTTCCATGAACCTGCGCGCGCTCAATACGGTGCTGCGGGGCGAGCAGATCAAATTTCACGTCACGCCAAAAGAGCGGCAGACGGGCCGTTTTCTCTACCTGGTGAAGCCGCAGATTGCCATCGTGGTGCTGACCCTCGCAGGGCTTATCTGGGGCGGTATTCAGGTGGCGCGTGGGCAGGTGGACGACCCCTCCGGCTACGTCATCAATATTTTCTGGGGAGGGGTGAACATCGCCGCCATGCTGCCGCTGATTTTCGCGGCCATGTGGACGCCCGCTGAAGAGGACGAGGTCACTCAATGAGGATACGTGATGCCCTGCTGCCCGCGCGCAGCTACCTCACCATTTTGCTCGGCTTCCTGATCGGCTTTGCCATTGTGGTCTGGGTGGAGAAACAGATGCCCACGCGCGTGGAAAGCAGCGGTGGCATCGCGCTCAGTAAAGACTTCCCGCCGCTGCCCACAACACGGGCGCTGACCTATGACGAAGCCATCTGGGCGCGGGTCGCCTGGCAATACTACGTGAATAATACCCAGCCAAACGGGCTGGCGAACGCCAGCGACGGTGAACCCTGGCTGAGCCTCTGGAGCGTGGGAAGCTACCTCTTTGCGACCGCTGCCGCAGAGCAGCTCAATATCATTTCCGCCGATGAGTTTGACGAGAGGGTCAGCACCGCCGTGTTCACGCTGGGGCAACTGCCGCTCAATGACAAGGGTCTCCCCGCCGCCTATTACCATGCGGACACGCTCAAGATCCTGGGCAAACCTGACGCCTCCGCAATCGGTCTGAGCCGGCTGCTGACGGCATTACAGACCCTGCTGTGGCGCTATCCCCAGCACGCGGCGGCCATACGCGATTTGTTGAGCGTGTGGCGCACCGCGGCGCTGATTGAAAATAACACCCAAAGCCAGGCTGCGGTGCCGCTCCACCACTGGACGCTGGCCGACGATGAACAGCGGGACACTTTTGGCTACCGTCTCTATGCCAGCCATACGCTGCGCCTGATTGACAGCGCGGCAGGACTCGCGGTGACCAATCCGCCTGAAGGGCAAAAGATGATCGATCTGGATGGCGTAATGGTGCCCGATGAAGGGCTTCGCACGCCCTGGGGCAAGCAAACCTCGCTGATCAGTCTCCCCTATCTGTTAACCGGTCTTGAACTGGGCTTTGATGCGCAGAGCGCTGAAATTGCGTGGCGGATTATGCAGATCCAGCAGCGGCGCCACGACCTGCGCGCGCCAAAACCCCCCGTCAGCACGGATTATGCCGAACCCGCGCCGGATTACGTTAACGATCTGCCGGACAGGCAGCCGGTTCAGGCGCGTAATCTGCGCGACGAGGTGCCGGAGAAAGTGGCGATGACCTCCACCCGCACCGCGTTTGCCTGGTATGCCCTGTTCCGCAACAGCTGGAGCGAAGCGCTGCGCCAGCAGGTACTGCCGCTTCAGGTGCCGGGTAAAGGCTGGCAGCGCGGGTTAAATCTCAACAACAGCGTCAATGCCGTCGTGGACGCCGATACCAATGCCATTGTGCTGGAAAGTCTGTCTTACATCGCGCATGGCCAGATGCTCTGTCTGGCCTGCCTCTACACTTCCCCCTCAGCAGGAGCAACGCCATGAAGCCACGATCCCCGATCCTTTTCCACCTGCTCACGGGAATAACGATCTGCTGGCTGGCGCTATCGACCGTGCGTGCGGACACCGAGCTGCCTGCATCAGGTTACTCCCCGCGCAGCGGCGAGCTGACGGCCCGGGAGATGACCATCGCGAAAAACGCCTGGCAGTATTTCGTCACCAACTATCAGCCCACGACGGGCCTGGTGAATGCGGTCAACAAATATCCCTCCACCACCATGTGGGACAGCGCCTCCTATCTGGCCGCCCTGACGGCGGCGCGCGAGCTGGGGATCATTGATAAAGCGGAATTTGACCGCCGGATGCTGAAGTTTCTCGCCACGTTAAACACCCTGGTACTGTTCCGCAACGAGCTGCCCAACAAGGCCTATAACACCATCAGCGGCCAGAAGGTGGACTACACCAACAAGCCCGGCGAAATTGGCTTCTCGGCGCTGGATATCGGGCGAATGCTGGTCTGGCTAAAAATCATCAAGGAGCGTTACCCGGAATACGGCAACAGCATTGATAACGTGGTGCTCGGCTGGGATTTCAGCCACGCGATCGACCCCTGCGGCACGCTGTACGGGGCCTATCTGGAGAACGGCCAGCCGAAGTACGTTCAGGAAGGTCGACTGGGCTATGAAGAGTACGGCGCGGCCGGTTTCCAGCTGTGGGGGTTCAATACCTGCAAAGCCAGCCGTCCGCAGCCTTACGAGCTGGCCGAGATCTACTGCGTGCTGGTCCCGTACGATACGCGCGACCCGCGCAACACGTCGCAGCATAACTACGTGGTGACGGAATCCTACCTGCTCTACGGGCTGGAGTTCGGCTTTGATAAACCGACCGACCGGGATAACGCCCCGCGCGACTACTCCCTGACGTGGATGAAAAACTTTGCCGACCGCGTTTATCAGGCTCAGGAGAACCGCTATACCATTACCGGCGTCCTGACCGCGCGCTCCGAGCACCAGCTCGATAAGGCCCCTTACTTCGTCTATGACACCGTCTTCAGCGACGGGTACAACTGGAACACCATTACCGATAAAGGCCAGTTCGTCCCTAACGCTGCCGCGATTTCGCTGAAGGCGGCGCTGGGCATGTGGGTGCTGTGGAACTCCCCCTATACCGAC
This sequence comes from Enterobacter sp. EC_64, assembly GCF_019584165.1. Lineage (NCBI taxonomy): Bacteria > Pseudomonadati > Pseudomonadota > Gammaproteobacteria > Enterobacterales > Enterobacteriaceae > Enterobacter > Enterobacter sp. EC_64. Next base: position 90,008 of record NZ_VDAS01000007.1, on the reverse strand, counting down.
CGCCTGCTGAACACCATTGAGAATGCCAACGAAGAGGGAAAAGGCTACTACGAAGGGCTGTATGAAAACGGCGACGGCCCGATCAAAGAGTTCACCGCGAACAATAACGGCATCATGCTGGAGGCCCTGTTGTTCAAAAAAGAGGGAAAACTGCTGGCCTTCAACACCGACAACCCGAAGAGCAAGGATTTTGCCCCGTCTCTGTGGGATCAAAAGCTGCTCGATCAGTTTGAAGAGAACAACGCGCTGCGCAGCCGCCCGTTCCTTGCCAGCACCCCGGCCGTAAAAAGCTGGTGCGACCGGACCGGCGTCACGCAGCGCACCAAACCCGCCTGCCAGGCCTGTCAGTGCGCGTCATGCAGCGCGGACGAGCCCGTTAAACTGCCTCCGGTGACTGCGCAATGCTTAAAACCATAGCCAGAGGGCTTGCGGGATTACTCCTTGCAGGCGCGATCGTCTTTGCGCTGTTTGCCCATCAGGGCGCAGGCTGGCGCTGGCTCATCAGTGGCGGCTGGCACTCCAGCGCGCGCATTGCCGCCCTGACGCCGGAAGAGCAGACGTGGGCGGCGATCGCCTGGCGCTATTTCGTCAATAATACCCAGCCGCAAACCGGGCTGGTCAACGGCAGCGACAAACAGCCCCGCGTCACGCTCTGGCAAATGGGCGATACGTTTATCGCCCTGTTGGCGGCCAAAGAGCTGGGGCTGATTGAGGAGGCCGAGTATGACGCTCGCCTGACGCGGCTGATGGGCACCCTCAACCGCATGATGCTGACCGAGGCCCGGACGCCCGGTCGACTCTATTCCAGCCAGACGGCGACGCCGATCGACTTTAGCGGCAAGCCCGTTAAAAATGGCTGGTCCGCGCGCGATATGGCGCGTCTGATGCTCGCCCTGCGCCTCACCGCAGAGCGGGAACCGCAGTACAGCGAATACCTCGATAAAATCATCCTGCGCTGGAATTTCTGTCCGGTCATCGACGGAGAAGGCGAACTGTGGTCATCTTCCCTGCAAAACGGCCAGCCGGTGGTGCGCGAGGAGCTGCGCCTGGGCGAGAGCGAATATGCCGCAACGGCGTTTCAGCTGTGGGGGTTTTCCCCGGAGAAAGCGTTTACGCCCCCGGCGCACCACGTCATCATCGCCCAACGGCGTCTGGCTGTTGATGCCCGGGATCCGCGCACCACGTGGCAGCCCTCTCTGATTACCACCCTTCCCTATATGCTGCCGGGCCTGGAGTTTGGCTGGGAGCCCGAAGGCGTTGCGGCCGATCGGCAAAAGCACCTGCGCAAGCAGGCCGAAAACGTCTGGCTGAGCCAGAAGAGCCGCTGGGAGACCGATAAGATCCTGACGGCCAGGGCAGATTTCTCGCTCCCGCAGGCGCCCTGGCATATCCAGGATACGGTCTGGGGAAATGGCTATGCCTGGAACTCTGTCGGTGACGATGGCCGGGACTACACCCGTTTCGCGCAGGTATCGACCAAGGCGGTCTTTGCCCTGTGGGCCCTGTGGGACACCCCATACACCGACGTGCTGATGGCGGTGACAAAGCATCTTAACGATCCGCAAAAAGGCTGGTACGAAGGCCGACAGGAAGCCACGGGCGATACTAACGCTGCGCTCACCCTTTCCACCAATGCCACGGTGCTGGAAGCCCTGTTCTTCAAACACAACGCGGGCCCCCTGTTTGACGCCCGCCGGGCTAAAAAAGAGAGCTACTTTACGCGCCGTGTGGCAGATGACTATACGCCCGTCGGGCACTGTCTACCGGGCGAAAATGCCGTAAGGAGGACGCCGTGAAATTTTACCGCGATCTGTTTGAATCCAGTCTGAACCGCGTCTTTCCGGATAATGATAAAACGGCGTTTTTTCAGACGTTCTATGACGCCTTCGTCCATATGTCACCCGAGACGGAGCAGCATTTTTCTCGCCTGCCGGATAGCGAGGGTCAGCAGACTCTGTTTAAGAGTTTCTTCGCCATGCTTGCGGTAGACGGCGCGTTAATCGTGCCTGATTTTCTCGAGCGCCTGGCGCGGGAGCAAAGCGACGACGGTCTCCACCTCCCCCCGCGTTTTTTCGCCCTGTGGCGCGAAGCGATGTTGAACACCGTGAGCCTGCGCGATCCGCAGTGCGACGATGAGATCCTGACGGCCTGGGCCATGGCGATCGCGCCCGGGCTGGAATACCTGCGCCGACAGGCAGAACTGCACTACCGCGCGTAGGAGGATCACGATGAGCGCATTCACGTACGATCTTAACGCGCTGCCGGCCGCCGTCATGATTTATGACGCCGAGGAACGCCTGCAGGCCTGGAATCACAACGTGGCCCTTTTTTATCCGGTCATCACCCCGTGGCTGAAGGTGGGCACAACGCTGGAGTCGCTGGCGGAACGCTTTATCGACGCCGTTTACAACGTCGACCCTGGCCTTCGCCAGACGCTGCGCGAGTCGATCGTGCGCAACTGTCGGCAGGATAAACACTGCGAAGTGCGGCAGGCAGGCCAGCGGCGGATCTTCGTCCAGCACCAGCGCCTTGCGGACGGCGGCATTGTCAGCCTGCACAGCGATGTCACGGAGTTGGATGAAGCACAGCGGGCGCGTCATCAGCTGCATGACGATTTTCTGCTGACGGCGGAATCCATCCATATCGGGATCTGGGACTGGCAGGTGTCTGGCGACACGCTCCAGGTCAACGATACCCTGCTGGCCATGCTGGGCCAGTCGCGCACCCAGTGGCGATATCCGGTGCGTTTTCTGCTCAATCAGGTCCACGAGAACGATCGCGCTGCGCTGCGCAAGGCGCTGCACGCGTCGAAGCAGGATCATCGTCCGGTCTTTGAATGCGAAATTCGCGTGCATCACCCTACCGAAGGTCTGCGCTGGATGCTGCTCTCCGGCCAGGTGGTCACGCTCTCCATTGAGGGAAACGCCGAGCGCGTGATTGGCACGCTGCAGGATATTACGCGCCGCAAGGAGGCTGAAATTCAGGCGTTCGCCTCGGCCATTGAGGCACAAAAAGCCAATGAGGCGAAAAGCGCGTTCCTGGCGAATATGAGCCATGAAATTCGCACCCCCATGAACGGCATTATTGGCATGACCCAGCTGTGCCTCGATACCTCTCTCAGTGCCGATCAGCGCGACTACCTGACGCTGGTGATGAGTTCTGCCCAGTCTCTGCTGCATATCATCAACGACATTCTCGACTTTTCCCGAATCGAAGCCGGCAAAGTGGAGCTGGAGGCGGAGCCCGTCCCGGTCCGCCCCTTCATTCAGTCGCTTATTCGCCCCCACATGCCGGGGGCGAGCGAAAAAGGCATTGAGCTGCTGGTCGATATTGCGCCCGACGTTCCCGACGTGCTGCTGGTCGACGGCGCGCGGCTGCGCCAGATCCTGACCAATCTGCTGGGTAACGCGCTGAAATTTATCCATCAGGGGGAAGTTATCCTGATTGTTGAGCCCGACGATAGCCCGGATCGATGGCGTTTCCGGGTGTGCGACAGCGGCATTGGCATACCGGCAGATAAGCAGAAAGCCATCTTTGAAGCCTTCAGCCAGGCGGATAACTCAACCACCCGACGCTATGGCGGTACGGGGCTCGGGCTAACCATCTCAGCGCGACTGGTCGCGGCGATGGGCGGCGAATTAACGGTCTCCAGCGAGCCGGGGAAAGGCAGCGAATTTTCCTTCGTGCTACCGCTTGCGGCCCAGGCGCCCGGCCCGGAGGAACGCCGGCATAGCCATCGCTTTAACGGGGAACCCGTGCTGGTGGTTGATGATAATGCGACCAACCTGCGGCTATTGGCCGCCATGCTTAGCCAGATGGGGCTGAAACCCACCTGCGTTAATAACGCCAGCGAGGCCATCAACCGGGTTAAAACCGGAACGGCATGGCCCCTGATCCTGCTGGACGCGCAGATGCCGGATATGGACGGCGTGTCGCTGGCTCTCGAACTTTCGGTGCTGCCGCAGGTTGCTGAAAGCCATATCATCATGCTGAGCTCCATGAGCCGACATTTTGATATCAATATGCTGAAGCGGATCGGTATCCAGAACTACCTGCACAAACCTATCGCCCAGAATGAATTGCATCAGGCGATTGCCGCGGCGTTTGAACGTGCACCAAAGACGGTGAGTGAAAGCGCGCCCGCGCCCACCGTCGCGCCGGACACGGCCGGGCTCAGGGTCCTGCTTGCGGAAGATAATCTGGTCAACCAGAAGGTCGCCGCGCGCCTGCTTGAGCGGCTCGGGCACACCTGTCAGATCGTCGATAATGGCGTCGCACTGCTGGAACGCTGGCGCGCGGGCGTGTGGGACGTTTTGCTGATCGATCTTCAGATGCCTGAGATGGACGGTGAAACCGCCATTCGCCTGCTGCGTGAAGAAGAACGCGCCCGGCCCGGACCGGCGCAGCCCACCGTCGCCATGACGGCACACGCCATGCAGGGGGATAAAGAGCGCTGTCTTCAGATGGGTTTCGACGGCTACATTGCCAAACCCATCAGCCAGGAGCGTCTCGCTGAGGAGATTGCTCGGGTGCTCCCGCGCCACGATGACCCTTCCGCCTTCCCGGATGAAGCACGCCTGCTGAAGCAGTGCGCTGACGACCCTGCTCTGGTCCAGGAACTGCTGGCCCTGTTTGGCGAAGGGCTGGAGGAGGCCATGAAGGCCATCACCCTGGCTATCGACAGCGACGATCGTGAAGCGCTGCGCCGCGCCGCCCACAAGCTGCGAGGAGAAGCCGTCACGCTGGATTTCGGGCGACTCGCCCGTCAGCTGCAGGCGCTGGAGAGCGAGGCGCACACGCTGGAAGGGCAACAGCTTGCGATACTAAACCAGCAGCTTCAAAAGGAATCGCTGCGCCTGATGGCGTGGCTCAACGCGCGCGGGGTAAACGCATGATGACTCGCAACTGCGCGCTGCTCGTTGCCCTGTTGACCACCCATACGGTGGCGAACGCTGCGCCGGTCAGCTGGTCTCTGGCCGGAGAATGGCAGGTTCAGGACGCCAATGATAGCGCGCGTCCTGCCGCATCAGGCTGGCGCCCGCTTCAGGTCCCCGCCAACTGGTACAGCGCCGGGTACGATCATCAGGGCGCGCTGTGGTACAAGCACGCGTTTTCCCTGCCCGTGCAGCCGCCCGACGTAATGAGCACCCTGGTGTTTGACGGCGTCGACTACCTGGCCGAGGTCACCCTGAACGGCCAGCCGCTCGGCCAGCATGAGGGCTATTTTCAGCGCTTTTCGCTGGATGCCGGTCAAGCGTTACAACGTCACAACCGACTGGTGGTCAGGGTGGACAGCCCTTACGAAGATCCCACTAAGATCTGGCCGCTGCATAAAACGGTCATGAAGGGGATCCTTAACCAGCATGACACCCGTCCCGGCGGGGCCTGGTCGCCGCAAGGACAGGACGCCAACTCGGGCGGCATCTGGGCGCCGGTGAGGCTGCATCTTAGCCGGGGCGCTACCCTTGATGAGACCATCCTGCGGCCAGACTGGTCACAGGGGCTGACGCACCCCGCGCTGAAAGCAGACATTCGCTATCGCGCGCTCGATCAGGGCCCGGCGACCGTGCGGCTCACCGCCACGCCCGCCAATTTCAGCGGCAAGCGCTTCCAGGCTGACTTTCCGGTTACCCTCGAAAGCGGCGCCCATTCCGTGCAGCTGACGCTGCCCATGCCGAAGGCAAAACTGTGGTGGCCCGTCGGTACCGGAAAACCCCACCTGTATACCATTCGCGTGGCATTGCGGGATGAAAACGGCCTGATGGATACGGCGGTCACCCGCACCGGGCTGCGCAAGATCGTCGAGCAGCCCGACAATAAGGGCTGGCTCATTAACGACAAACGCCTTTTCATTAAGGGCAGTAATTACATCGGTTCCCCCTGGCTCAGCACCATGACGCGAGAAAAATACCGTCGCGATCTTCGTCTGGTGGAAGCCATGAACGCCAACGCCATACGCGTGCACGGACACGTTGCCGGACGTGCGTTGTATGACGTGGCCGATGAGATGGGCATGATGATCTGGCAGGATGTTCCGCTGCAGTGGGGTTACAACAACAGTGCGGCTTTCACGGAAAATGCGGTTCGACAGACGCGGGAGATGATCGAACAGTTCGGCAATTCCCCCGCCATCATCGTCTGGGGCGGGCATAACGAACCGCCGTGGAACTCGCCGTGGATGGAAAAACGCTTCCCGGACTGGAATAAAAATCTGAATCGCGAGCTCACGCAAAAGGTGGCGGATACGCTTGCCGAAGATACCTCACGCATCGTGCACCGCTTTTCCGCCGTTGAGGAGCATTACTGGGCGGGCTGGTACTTTGGTACCGTACGCGACCTGCTTGCTCCGGCCAAAACGGGGATCATCACCGAGTTCGGCGCGCAGGCACTTCCCCGCTTGTCGACGCTAAAAACCATCATCCCGGCGGCGTCACTCTGGCCCAAAACGACCGCCGCTGACGATCCCGGCTGGACCGTCTGGAAATACCATAATTTTCAGCCCTTCCAGACCTTTAAGTTTGCCGGTATTTCGCGTGGGGACAACATTCAGGCGATGATCCGCAATACTCAGGCGTACCAGTCGCAGCTGGTGGCCACGGCGGCAGAGAGCTACCGTCGACAGCGCTACCAGCCGGTGACGGCCCTGTTCCACTTCATGTTTGTAGAAACCTGGCCCTCCATCAACTGGGGCGTGGTGGACTACCTGCGTAAGTCTAAAGCCGGGTTTTACGCCTTAAAACGCGCCTACCAGCCTGTTTTGCCGTCCATTGAACCCGTCACGGCGCAGTGGCAATCCGGGGCGGCGGCGACCGTGCGTCTGTGGGCCATCAACGACACCTGGAAACCGTGCCGCGAATGCCGTCTGAGCTGGCGCATCACCCAGCGCGATAAGGTGCTGGCAAATGGCACGACGACGATGACGATCGCAGCAGACTCGGGAACGATGGTAAAAGCGGTCACGGCCACGCCCGTGGGCCAGGACGACGTGTCGATTCGGTTTACGATTGAAAACAGCGCGGGAAAAATTGTCGGCGAAAATCAGCGCACGGAGTCCGTCATAAAGTGAGCGAGGGGAAAAGGAAAATTGCCGCTTCCCCTGCTTTCTTGTACCCTTTCAGCGTTTACCCCAATCCCCTAAAAATCGAGACATCCGGACGCCTATGACTGCACATATTTCCAAAGATCCTTTGCATGGCGTAACGCTGGAGATGATGGTCAACGCCCTGGTGGCGAAATATGGCTGGAGCGAGTTGGGTGACCGCATCAAAATTAACTGTTTCAGAAAAGACCCCAGCGTTAAATCGAGCCTGAAATTTCTGCGCCGCACCCCGTGGGCGCGCGCGGAGGTTGAAGCCCTGTATCTGGACTCTCTCAGCGATGAGGGAAATACAGAGCAGGCGGCGCCCGCCTTTAATCCCTGGGCCAACAGCAGGATTATCAAGAGCTAATACGCAAATGACGCGACACGTAAAACGGATTGGTGCGCTGGCTGCCTGCGCGCTTTTACTTGTAAGCTGCTCCTCAAAACCACCCAAATCGCTGGTTACCCCTCTTCCCACCGTCAGTAAACCGACGCCGCAGGCAAACGCCCCGATGCGCGGCATCTGGCTGGCGACCGTCTCGCGTCTTGACTGGCCGCCGGTGGCCTCGGTGAATGGCCGCAGCGCGGACCAGCGCATGGCGATGCAAAAGCAGGCGCTGATCGCAAAGCTCGACAACCTTAAGCAGCTCGGCATCAACACGGTATTTTTTCAGGTGAAGCCGGACAGCACGGCGCTCTGGTCATCCAAAATTTTACCGTGGTCAGATATGCTGACCGGCAACATCGGTGAGTATCCGGGATACGATCCGCTGCAGTTTATGCTTGATGAAGCGCACAAGCGCGGCATGAAGGTCCATGCCTGGTTTAACCCCTATCGCGTGTCGACCAACACCAAACCGTCCACCATCGCCGCCCTGAACCGGACGTCATCCCAGACGCCGTCCAGCGTTTATGTCCAGCATCCGGAATGGGTCCGCATCTCGGGTGACCGCTTTGTGCTCGACCCGGGCATTCCGGAGGTGCGCGACTGGATAACCAAAGTGGTCACCGAAGTGGTGGCGAACTACCCGGTAGACGGCGTGCAGTTTGATGATTACTTCTATGCCGAATCGCCGGGATCCGCGCTCAATGACGCGCAGAGCTGGCGGCAGTACGGCCAGGGGTTTGCCTCAAAAGCCGACTGGCGAAGACACAACACGCAGCAGCTGATTGTCCAGGTCTCCCGCGCGATCAAGCAGACAAAACCCAACGTGGAGTTTGGCGTCAGCCCGGCGGGCGTGTGGCGCAACCGCTCCTTTGACCCGGCAGGCTCCGACACCCGCGGCGCCGCGGCCTATGATGAATCCTACGCCGATACGCGTCAGTGGGTGCAGCAGGGCCTGCTGGACTACATCGCGCCGCAGATTTACTGGCCCTTCTCCCGGGATGCCGCGCGCTACGACGTGCTGACCAGATGGTGGGCCGACGTGGTGAAGCCGACCCACACTCGCCTGTATATCGGCATTGCGTTCTACAAGGTGGGCGAGCCGTCGAAAAAAGAGCCGGACTGGACGGTTCAGGGCGGCGTGCCGGAGCTGAAAAAGCAGCTCGATCTCAACGATTCGCTGCCCAACGTCAACGGCACCATCCTGTTCCGGGAAGATTACCTGAACCAGCCGCAGACCCAGCAGGCGGTAAACTATCTCCGTGGACGCTGGGGTAGCTGAGTGACCACCAGGCAGAAACGCCCGTTTCTGCCTGTTTTTTACGGCTTCGGCCCGAACATCGCCTCGAGCTGCTGCGCATCCGGCATCCCCACCACCTGCTGCAGCTCGTTTTCCGCATTCAGATAGTAAATTGCGGGCGTGGCGTTAGCGCCCAGGCTGTCCATCAGCGTCTGGTGCTTCTGCAGGATCTCTACCGTTTCGCGAGAAGCGTCCCCTTCAGGCTTGGGCAGTTTTTTGCCGCCGGAAAGCTCGTATTCGCGCCAGGCCGAAACCGGATCTTTCGCATTCAGAATGGCGGCGGCGTTGCGCCCGCTGTTAGGGTTGAGAAACGCCACCAGCAGCGTATTGAGCTGCACCTTACCGGCCTTCACCCACGGCTGCGCCTCGGACCAGAACTGCTTGCAGTACGGACAGAACGGATCGGCAAAGACAAAGACCTTGCGCGGGGCGCTATCCGCCCCTTCCTTCAGGGGATGCGCCGCGTTGAGGTTCTTCCACATCTCGCGTCCCATCGGGGCGTAGATCTCTTTCTGGAAAACCCCTTCGCTGAGGTTTTTTCCTTTGTCATCGTACAGATAGCCCGAAATGACGTGTTTGCCGTCCGGGGTTAAAAAGAGCGTCACGCCCATATCCTGATACTGCCCCAGCCAGGCTGGCGCCCCGCCCGGCGCATCCAGCTTCTTGATGATGTTGATCTGCTGCTGCTCGCTGAACTGCTTCACCACATCCGGTATGGCTTCAGCCGCCTGTACCAGCCCTGACGTCGCCAGCGCCGAAAGTAACAGTAATTTTTTCATTTCCCTCTCCGGTTTATCGGGGGCATTTCGCCCCCTTCAGGTTAGCGGTTTTTCAGTGCTTCACTGACCATTTCGTCGAATTGTTCGAACGGCACCCAGCCGGGAAGCAGCCCCTCGCCGATAAGCGTGGCGGGCGTGCCCTGGATCCCCATTTTTTCCGCCACAATGAGGCTGCGCCTGATCGTCAGAAAACTCTCCTCGTCCGGCGTCGTCACGTTCACGCCCGCCCGCTTTTGCGCCTCCTGAATGCTGGCGTCATCGTGGTACCCCTTTTTCGCCATCAGGGTGTGGTTCAGCTTCATAAACTGCTCAGGATGCGCACGCCAGACGGTTAACGCGTCTCGTGCGGCGGTCAGCGAACTGTCCGAGCGGAAAGGTAAAAACTTAAACACCACCGCCACGTCCGGGTGTTTTTCGACAATCTTCTCCAGGTACGGATCGAATTTTTTACAGTACGGGCAGTTGTAGTCGGTAAACACCACCAGGGTGAGCTTTGGGTTTTTCGCGCCGATGCGCGGGGAGTTTGGATCGTTAAACAGGAAATCAGCGATTATCTTCTGCGCGCGCTGCTCCTGGTCCGGCGTCAGCGGCTGCGCGGCGAATACCTGAAGCGGGGCCAGCAGGAGCAGAAGCGTAATAAGGAATTTTTTCATGACACAGTTAGCCTTTTGCGTTGTTCAGGGTGGTGACCAAGGTGCGCTTGTCCAGCAGCGGCGAGAGGATCTCGCCATCAGGCAGGCCGGGGCCATACACCGCGTTAAACGGAATGGCGTAGCGGTTTCGCTTCGCCAGAAAATCCGCGATAAACGCGGACGGCTGGCTCCAGTCCCCGCGCAGGGCCACCACGTCCGGCTGGCGCAGCGCGGCAATCACGTCCGGCTGACTGAGTACGCGGTGCTCGTTAACTTTGCACGTCACGCACCAGTCCGCGGAGATATCCACAAACACCCGTTTCCCCTGCGCCAGCGCGTTCTCGATAGCCTCTTCACTGAGCGGCTGCCACGGGATAGTCTGCGCAACGCTTTGTGCAGGAGCGTCAGGCGGCGCGTTAAGCAGACCGCGCAGCTGATACCCGCCGAACGCCGACAGCGCGATGACCACCAGCCAGAACAAGAGCGAAGATTTTTGCCCCTTCAGCGCGAACAGCACCAGCGCAGCGGCAGTCAGCGCCAGCATCACGATCTGGCTGACCGCCTCGCCCAGATGCACGCTCAACAGCGTCGCCAGCCAGAGGCTGGAGGCCAGCATCATCAGGCCAAGGATGACCCTGAGCGTGTTCATCCAGCGGCCGGGTTTCGGCAGCAGCATGGCCGCTTTCGGCACCAGGGCAACGAACAGCCACGGCAGGCTCATGCCCACGCCGAGCATCATGAAGATAAGCCACAGGGCGTGCAGCGGCGCGCCAAGGGCAAAGGCGACCGCGGTACCGAGGAACGGCGCGGAGCACGGCGTTGCCAGCAGCGTGGCGAACATCCCTTCGCAGAAGCTGCCGCCAATCCCCGATCCCCCTGCCGTCGCCAGCCGTCCTGCGGCGGCAGAAGGGAGCAGCATTTCAAACGCCCCAAACAGGTTCAGCGCAAACAGGAAGGTCACGGCAACCATCAGGCCGATAAACCACGGGTTCTGGAACTGAATGCCCCACCCCAGCGACGCTCCGGCCAGCTTCAGCGCGGTGACCATCCCGGCCAGCAGCATGAAGGAGGTGAGGATCCCGGCGCTGGTGGCCAGAAAGCGCAACCGGATGGCACGCCTGTCCGATCCCGCCTGCAGGATGCTGTTAAGCTTCATGCCCATTACCGGCAGCACGCAGGGCATCAGGTTCAGGATCAGCCCGCCTAATAGCGCAAAGAGCACCATTTTTCCCGTCCCGTCCGGCACGGAGGTCTCTTCGGGCGTTGTCCCAACGCTCATGGTGGTTTGCTGTGCCCGATCGCCGTTGGTCAGCACAAACGACAGCCTCTTGCCTGCCAGCGAGGCGGGTTTGTCTCCCCATTCGTCGGTCACGGGCACCGTCACCCGAAGCGCAGTGCCGTCGTGTTTAATGACCGGCTCGCCGGGCAGAATATCGCCCTCCAGCGGGTCAAAGTAGATCCCCGGATTGTCCCATTTCCCGTCCGTGGTGCCGGTAATCACCAGCTTGTCGCCAGAGAGCCAGGCGGAAAGATCCGACGACACGCCTGATGAGCCCGGAACGGCGCGCATCGCTTGCCCGAAGGCGCTGCGGAAGCCCTCATCCACCGGCTGGGTAAAATCGAGATGCAGCGGGTAGTCCGTCAGCAGACAAACGTTGCTGCACGTGGAGAGCGTGAGCGTCCCGTCGAGCGTGTCGCCCTTCACCCCGTCGAGAACGATCGGGATAGTGACCTTATCGTGATAGCCCTGCGTCGTCATGCCGGAGATATCGAAACGCGACGGTACCGGCCAGGACCAGCTGTCCGTTACGCCGTCCGGCCAGCTGATTTTCGGGGCCACGCCGCCCTCGCCCGGCGATCGCCAGTAGGTTTTCCAGCCGGGCTTTAGCTCAACGGTGAGCAGACCCTTAATGTGCGTTTGTTCCCTCTCCGCCTGAAAGCGGATGCGGGCGTGATCGTTTTGTGGGGAGACCAGCCAGCCGGTGTCCGCCGCATGGACAATGCCGATGCAGGACAGCCACAGGAAGACGAATCCCCTGAAGAGGTTAACCATGTTGTACTCCGTGAACAGTGAAAAATTATCGTGTGAGGACGATGTTTTTCATTCACGGAAAACGCAGTTTTTCAGGTGTATTCGGGGAGGCGGCGCCTGAACGGGCTGTTCCACGGGAACCAGTGCCCGCCCTTGCGTAAACAGCTGCAGCAGCGCGAAGAAGATAATAATGGCCGGTAACGCACCGTCGAAGAACAGCGGCTGGGCGCAGAGAAGCGAGTGTGCGCCCAGCTGACAGGGCGATGGCCCGGACTGCTCGGTGCTGGTTTGCGTTGGGGCATCAGCACTCAGCGAAATCTGCGGATCCAGTCCCTGTAAAAAATGATTGAGCATCACCGCACGCTGTACGAGGCAAAGCGCCATCGCGAGACAGGTGATAATCAAAAGCCATTTTCCGAGGAGCTGACGGTTGCGCATAACATTCCAGAGTGACAAGACGCCCCGATCATAAACGATAGTGATGAATCTACAAGTGCCGGAAGTGTAAGGTTTTGTCTGCCGCCGCTATTCGCCCGTCAGCGCGTCATAGACGTCCCGCAGCCGCGTGCGCAGAAACAGCACCGCCTTGTGCTTGCGGGATAACAGCGCCTGTTCGCTGGCGCCGGTCTCCTCTGCCAGCATTTTAATGCTGTAGCCGTGGAGCTCGGTCTTTTCAAATACCTCCCGCTGCGGCGGCGAGAGTTCAGACAGCGCCTGGCCCAGCTCTTCCCACAGCAGCGTTTTGAGGTACTCCTCCTCCGGCGTGTGCGGTACGCCGAACAGGGTTTCGGCCAGCTCGTCTTCCGGATAACCGTCGTCATCTTCGCCCGTAAAATAGCCGGAGAGCGACACCTCGCGCTTCTTACGCGCCCGGTCGGTCATTTCGTTACGCGCCGCGCGGAACAGCCAGGCGGCAACGTTTTCGACCGGCTGCTCCACTTTCATCAGCTGATACGTCACTTCCTGCAAAATGTCGTCGGCATCATCGCGCACGGAGGTCCGTCCGCGAATGAAGGCTTTCAGCCGGGCGCGGCAGGCATTGAGCGCCGACATCAGCATGGATCCGCCCGCCTCCCCGGCTTTCATCTCGCTCACTCCGCGTCCGGCGCTTTTGGCGTAGCGTCATCGCGCTTATCGTCACGATGGCCGTGCCAGCCGCAGTGACCGCGTCCGTGGCGACCAAACCCTTCACGGCGCTGCTGAATAAACGCCTCACGCTGTTCGGGCGTCATGTTCATCCAGCGCTCGTGCATGCGGCGGTGCGCGCCAAACATCCCGGGGCGGAAACCCAGCCCGCCAAACAGAATGCGGCTCAGCACCAGAATGCCCAGCGCCTGCCAGAATCCGATGGCCTTCACGCCGAGGATGGCCGGGAGCAAGGCGTTCCACAGGGACATCATCAGAAGGCCGAGCACGATGAAAATCACCGCGCCGATGATTAAACCTTTGCCCATACGGTGGCGACCGAATCCGCGCCCGTGACCTCTGCCGTGCAGTTCAAAATCTCTCATGGTGTTTACCTCGTTTACAGTAATTGATTATGGCGTGTGATGAGGTAGACGGATGAGGGAGGGAAATATTGCTGGGATGAGTGAAAAAATGTTGAGGTTCGAGTTGAGGATTAGTGCGTGAAATCTCTGAGTCTTATATGTTTGGCTAAGTCATTCCACATGAGGTCTGTGAAGTTATTTAATTTGATAGTATGAGTTCATACAAAGACACATCTGTTAGTTGCACCCATTGTTTCAAATCCATCAATTACTCAAGATTTTTACTGTAAAAATCACCCTCAACTCTCAGAAGTAAACTCCCTAATTCTCCACTTTTAACAATCACAAATCAACTCAACCCACCGTTATAATTTGATATGAAATAGTTTCAGATGAAATAGTAAATCAAGGTGCTTTCTGGTTTTTAGGATTTTTTAAAATTTCTAGTTGGTACTATTTAGCTTCCATGTATATGTGGTAACATTTCAAGAGGTTAGTCAAAATACCAGTAACATTAATCGAGAATAAAATGGAAAACTATTTACGAAAAGTTGTAATCGAGGGACTGTTCGAAAAAACAATAATTATTCTATTGATTTTATTGAAGGAGCCAATTGTATTTATGGGGATAACGGCACAGGAAAGACTTCTATAATTAATTTAATCGTAAGTTCGCTAAGTTGTGATTTAAATAAGCTTAAGACTGTGCCCTTTGAGTCCCTTTCTTTATATACAGCAAAAACAGGACAAGTTAGGGCTAAAAAATTCATTATTGTCCGCAAAAAAAACCCTGAAATCATAGATAGTAAGCTCGAAACTGGGTACATAAAGATTGAAATCGTTAATGACCCTGATTTTATCGAAATCCCTTTTTACGGAAATAATCAACTACCAGGTTATTGGGAGGAAGTTGAAAATTCCATTTCCGCCAAGATAGAGAATTTTAAGAAGAAGGTACTCTCCGAACTTACACTCACTCATGTTCCATTATTAAGGGTGCATGATAGCGAAATTTTTAATGAAGGAGGCCATGATGAATATTTACAAATGGTTCTTAGAAAGAAAAGAATCCATCACAAACAAATTACTGAAATCATGGACCCTAGTTTTAGAGTCATTTCCTCAATACAGTCACAATTCATAGATGAAGTTAACGCTCGTCGCAAACAAATAACAGCTTCTTTAGAAAACCTTAAGTCGAGAATAATTGAAAAAGTAATGATTGACCAAAAACTCATTACTCAGTCTAAAAAAGCATTGCATTCTGTTTCTAAAGTAATGAATAGCCCAGACAATACTGTTGATGGCAATAGCTATTTTAAGAAGTTAAAAGATGCTAACATTGATGTACCTGAAGAAAAAGTAAAAGAGCATTTCCAATTATGGTCTGATCTTGGTTATAAATGCCGAACAGAATATGCAGAACTTTCAAGTTTCAAAATCACAAATAATGAAAAAGAACTGGAAGCCCGTCGAAGATCCCAAGAAAAGTTCAATAATACTTACATGACATTATTCTCCATCACAAATATTTATGACCGTTTTCTATCGATTGTGGAAGACGTTGAGAATATGCAAAATCAGAAAGACCAAATCTGGAAAATATTCACAGATTATGAAAATGAAGTTAACTCATATTTTAACAATTCAAAAATATTCAAGTTATCAGAAGATGGGGATTTTAAAATCTTCTCTAAAAAAAGAAAAATTGAATTAACCGACTTATCGTCCGGTGAAAAACATATTATAACCATACTTGGCAGAGCAACTCTTTCTAACATGAATGGGGCGGTATTTGTAGCTGACGAGCCTGAACTTTCTCTTCATCTTGACTGGCAAAGAAAAATATTAAATTCCATTAAAAAACTTTCACCTTTATCCCAGATAATAGTTGCCACACATTCACCCGCCATATTTACTAAAGGTATCAACAAAATCAATCTAGAGGACTGCAAATAATGGCTGGCACTCCTACTTATGACATCGAAGAAAACCTTCGAAGAATAGACATGCAGCGAACATTAAAATTTATTGTCGTTGAAGGTAGCGATGATGTTCCTATCTATGAAAATATCATATCGGCAAGTACGGACGAAGATATAGACTTCGATGTTATTCATTCGGGTGGCAAACCTCGGATAAAAACATTTATTAATGAAAACCCTAGCCTGAGTAATTGCATATTTATCATCGATCGCGACTTTGATGTTTTGGACTGTCATAATGAGAAACTAGTTCACTTAGAAAGATATTCAATAGAAAACTTCTATTTTTGTGAAGACGTTTTAAAAGCTGTTGTCGCCATGTCTATAAAGCTCAAATTAGAAGCTGTAAAAGACGTGTTTAACATGGACGAATTTATAGAACATAGCACTCCGCTTTTAATTAAACTTTTTCACGCCGTATATTATTATCAAACTGTGGAGGCTGTAAGATTAAATAACGAAGGTTGCGATGCGCAAAGTTGGAGCGATGCATTCATTTGCAAGGATAATAGTTGGAATGTATGTCCAAAAAAAGTTGACGACCTTATTACTAAGTTATATCCAAATGGATATGACGTTGAAACTGCAGAGCAGCATTATTCTGAACAATATAATTCATCTGGAAACATAATCTATGATTTCCCTGGTAAAATGTTAAAGGTTGCACTTCAGCGATATCTAAAAGATAGCGTTATGAAGCTAAATACTAAATTGGGAAGCAAATTCAGTAATACTGATGTTACATGCACTTTATTAATGTCAAACTTACATCGTTCTAAAAAATTACAAATAAACCTAACTCCTGTTTACGAATTTCTTAATCGATAAAAAAACCGCCCCAACACTTAGTGCTGGGGCTAGAAATCACCAAATAAAACTCAACTTTTAATTATCATTAACAAAGTTAAAATACATTGACTATTTCGCTCTACAGTCACTTCCTATTTAAGCCTATTTCAAAAAATCAAGCCTGCACCGGCAAACTAAAACTCGAAATACTCCGTGAAAGCTGCTGCGCCTGCTCTTCCAGCGAGGCCGCTGCGGCGGCGGACTGCTGCACCAGTGCGGCGTTCTGCTGGGTGACGCCATCCATCTCGGTCACCGCCTGCCCGACCTGGCCGATCCCGCGGCTCTGCTCTTCAGAGGCGACGGAGATCTGCTCCATCAGCGTATTCACTTTATTCACCGACGAAATGATCGCGTCAATCACCTCGCCCGAGCGGCTCACCAGCTCCGCACCGTTTTTCACGCTGGAGACCGACTGCGCGATCAGGCTTTCGATGTCTTTCGCCGCCACCGCGCTTTTCTGCGCCAGAGTGCGCACTTCGCTGGCCACCACCGCAAAGCCGCGTCCCTGCGTACCGGCGCGCGCCGCTTCAACCGCCGCGTTCAGCGCCAGGATGTTGGTCTGGAAGGCGATGCTGTTAATCACGCTGGTGATGTCTTCAATGCGCTTCGAGTTCGCCGCGATGGTATTCATCGTGTCGATGACTTCACGGGTTACCGCTTCACCGGTGTGGGCATTTTTCACCGCGTCCTGCACCAGTTTCCCGGCCTGATACACATTATCGGTATTGTTCGCCACCGTCGCGCTCAGCTCTTCCATGCTGGCCGCCGTCTGGGTTAACGCCGAAGCCTGCTGCTCGGTGCGTGACGCCAGGTCGATATTCCCGGAGGCAATCTCCTGGGCGGCGTGCGTCACGGTATGACTCGCATCGCGCACCTGGGCGATGGTCGCCAGCAGCGCCTGACGCATCTGCTCCATCGAGCCCATTAGATGGTCGATTTCGTTGCCTGTACTCCCCTTCACCGGCACCGGAATGTCCAGCTTGCCTGCCGCAATCTGGCTGCAGTGCTCGCGCGCCAGGTTGATCGGCGCAAAGACAAAGCGCTTCATCAGCAGGCTAACGGCGATAATCACCACCACAAACAGGCTGGCGATAGCAGCAACGATCGCCAGGCCGGAGACGAAGCTACTGCTCGCATCTTCGTTCAGGCTTTTGGCGTATTTCTGGTGGACGGAAAGGACCTGGTCGAGAACGATCTCGTACTGGCGGTCGAGGCGGGAGACTTCCGGGATGAGCGCGTTAAATTTGGCGACATCGTGCGCCTCGGCGGCGTCGATCAGCGGCGCCAGCCCCTGGTTGCGGTAGTTCTGCCAGGCGTCCTGATAGGCAGTGACCAGCGACGCTTCATCGCTCAGGCGCGGCGACGCCATAAAGGCCGCAAAGGCGTGGTCCGCTTTGGTCAGCGCCTCTTTCACGGCGGTCAGCTTTGCAGCGCCGTCCGCCGCGTTGCCCGCTTCCACCATCTTCACATACTCCATCACCCGCACGCGCAGCGTACGGCTGTGGTTGATGGGGTCAATAATGGACAGCACAACCTGGATCTCTTTGTTGACGTTATCCAGGGAATTATTACTTTTAATGATGAGGCCAACGCTGGTGACGGTGCTGACAACAAAGAAGAAAAGCAGCGAGAACAGGACTATCAGGGACGACTTTTTCAACGACATAAACCAATACCTCAAGGAGAATTATTCCTTATGGTTATCGGCCATTCCAAAACTTAAATTAATTAAAGTTATTGAAGTATCGAACCGGGCTATTTCGCTGACTTATAGCGCCGCTGCAGGGTGGCCGCCAGCTTGCGTTGCAACGGTTCCGGGGTCTCGCCCTCGATCAGTTTGCTAATCAAATCAAAGCAGTGCCACGCCAGCTGGCGGTTATCCTGGCGGATGGTATCCACCGGGATCGTCAGCGAATCGTAGAGATAGTGATCGTCAAAACTGGCTAACCTGATATCGCTTTGCAGCAGGTTATGCTGGCCCATATAGCGCAGCACCCCTTCCAGCAGCCCGCAGGCGGCAGCGAAGAGCGCTTTCGGCGGACGCCCCAGGCGGGCGCAGAGTTCAGCAAACATCTCGTAACCGGAGCTCGGGTGATAGTTGCCGTGAATGATCCACTCGGGGCGCAGCGCCACGCCTGCCTCACGCAGCCCTTGCTTAAAGCCTTCCAGGCGGTCGCGCGTCGGGGATAAACGGGGCTGGCCGCCGAGGAAGTAGAATTCATCAGGGTGCTGGCGCGCAATGTCCGCCACCAGTTCGGTCGTCGGGGTGATGGAATCGGTGATCACCAGCGGCAGCGCGCTGTCGTTGATGTGGCGGTCAAACAGAACCACCGGCAGCTGCTCGCTCAGCTTATGGTAGTCCGCGTCGTTGAGCATGCTGGAGGCCACAATCAGCCCGTCCACCTGACGCGCCACCATGTTGTTCACCACCACCGTCTCCTGCCCCGGATTTTCATCGCTGCAGGAGATCAGCAGCTGAACGCCCGCCTCGCGGCACAGCGTTTCCAGCTCATGAGAAAAGACGGCAAAACCGTAGTTGGTGATCTCCGGGACCACCAGACCAATGGTGTGGCTGCGGTTATCGCGCAGCGATCGGGCGTGAATGCTGGGCTGATAGTGGTGCTCTTTTGCAATTGCCAGCACGCGCTCGCGCGTCTCTTCCGCCACGCGAAGCTCTTTGCTGCGGCCGTTCAGGACCAGGCTGGCGGTGGCTTTTGACACCCCCGCCAGCTCCGCGATGTCTTTAATGGTGACGCGTTTTGTTTTTCTCACAACGACTTAGATCCGGCTGCCAAAACCCTCATTCTATCATGCAGGCGCGCAGCGACCAGTAGCGTAATGTGATATCGGACGCACCTTCGAATCGCACCCGGGCCGGATGGTCAGGAAAATAGCGGCTGCTCATTACCCCTTCGCCATGGTTAATGAAGATTTCGACGCTGGAGCGGTCGCACAGGACGCGCAAATGACGGACGTCGCCCTGCCAGTAGCGGGCCAATGTTTCACCGGTTTTCAGGCTCGCGCGTTCAAGACGTATACCCTGCTCATCGACCATGAGACGCAGCGCGCCGCCAAAATCGACATTCACCTGCGATGCGCTCAGCTCAAACTCCAGACGCGTCGCGTCCAGTTCGGGCGCGTCGCTGGCGCGCCCCTGCCAGTGCTGCTCATCTTCACGC
Source organism: Enterobacter sp. EC_64 (assembly GCF_019584165.1). NCBI lineage: Bacteria > Pseudomonadati > Pseudomonadota > Gammaproteobacteria > Enterobacterales > Enterobacteriaceae > Enterobacter > Enterobacter sp. EC_64. The sequence continues at coordinate 70,296 of NZ_VDAS01000007.1, read as the reverse complement.
AACGCCGCCAGCTCGCGCGCCGGGGTTTGCCAGAGCCTGCCGTCGCGGAAGCGCAATTCTCGCGGGCAGGTCATCTGGTGCATCCAGCCGTGCGCCCGCGTGGGCTGAAGCATCTCTTCCCCGTCCGGTACGCCCATCCAGCCGATCAGGATGCGGCGTCCGTCTTCCGCCAGCGTGGTTTGCGGGGCGTAGAATTCAAAGCCCGCGTCCAGCTCGTTCAGCTCGCCGTGATCGAACGTCGCGCGGGCATAGTCAAACGCCCCGCTCATCCAGGTGGCCGGATAGGTATTGAGGTAGCGATGCGGCTCGCGCGCCAGCCCCTGCGGGCAGCAGATCAGGACGTGCGTCCCGTCGAGGGAAAACAGGTCCGGACACTCCCACATATAGCCCGCGTCCGTCAGGCCGTTAACCCCGTGACCGGCGATCTCCCCGCAGGATGTCCAGGCGTGCAAATCGGCTGATTTAAAGAGCAGCACCTTGCCGCGCTTCTGCACATCCTGCGCGCCGAGCACCATGTACCAGTCCCCGTCGTGCCGCCACACCTTCGGGTCGCGCACGTGGCCGGTGTAGCCTTCCGGCAGCGCCAGCACCGGCCCCAGCTTCCTGAAGGTCCCGTCCGGCTGTTCCACGGCCAGGCACTGCCAGGCGGTGCGGCTGCCGTCATCGAACTTGACGTTGCCGGTGTAGCACAGGGTCAGTACACCCTGGTTATCGACGGCGCTACCGGAGTAGCAGCCGTTGCGGTCATACGCTTCGTCGGGCATGAGCGCCAGCGGCTCATGCTGCCAGTGCACCAGGTCCGCAGAACTCCAGTGCCCCCAGCACTTAAAGCGATGCCCGCAGTCCAGCGGGTTCCACTGATAAAACAGGTGATAGCGGCCAGCAAACCAGATAAACCCGTTCGGGTCGTTCATCAGCCCCGTCACCGGCGCGGCGTGCCATTGCGGATAATGGCTGTCCGCCAGCGCCCGCGGCTGACCTGTCATAACGGCCTGCAGGATCGCAGGCCAGCGGGAAGGTAACGTCATTATTCAGAATCCGTTTTATATTTCAGCAGCAGTGAGACGGTAAACGCCACGCCGAAGGCAATCACCATGCCGATAATATAGTTCAGCAGCGAGCTGGCCTGCACGATGGCCATGCCCGGAATCGCGGTCAGCCCGACAGCGGTCATGTACACGTGCACGGAGACCACCCAGGCCCCGCCCACCGCACCGCCAATCAGCGCGGCGATAAACGGCTTAACGAAGCGCAGGTTGATACCAAAAATGGCCGCTTCGGTGATGCCCAGCATTGCAGAGAACGCCGACGGCAGGGTAATGGCTTTGATTTTGGCATCTTTGGTTTTGAACCACACCGCCAGACAGGCGCCGCCCTGCGCCACGTTCGCCATGGCCCAGATCGGCAGCAGGAAGTTAACGCCAATCGACGGATTCCCCAGCAGCCCGGCTTCAATCGCGTGGAAGCTGTGGTGAATACCAGTGATCACAATCACCGAGTAAAGTCCGCCGAACAGCAGCCCGGCGAGCCAGCCCGCGTGGGCGATCAGCGTGCTCAGAATAAAGGAGATACCGTCCCCCAGAGCGCGCCCCGCCGGGCCGATAATCAGCAAGGCGATAAAGCCGGAGATGACGACGGTGAGGAACGGCGTCAGGATCAGGTCTAACGCATCCGGGATTGCGCGGCGCAGGTTTTTTTCCACGATGCTCATGAACCAGACGGCCAGCAATACCGGGAATACCGTGCCCTGATAGCCAATCATCGCGATCTCAAGGCCGAAGAAGTTCATGGTGTGGAAGCCCGACGCCACGCCCCAGGCGTTGGTCAGCGCCGGGTGGGTCAGAATGCCGCCCAGCGTCGCGCCGAGGTACGGGTTACCACCAAATTCGCGCGCGGCGGTAAAGCCAATCAGAATAGGCAGAATGATAAACGCCGCCGAGCTGCACATGTCCAGCATGATGTAGATGGCGTTATCCGCATTGACCCAGCCGTAGGTTTTCACCATGCCGAGCAGACCCATCAGCAGACCGGACGCCACAATCGCGGGAATGATCGGCACAAAGATGTTGGAGAGTAAGCGGGCAATGCGCTGGAACGGGTTCAGCTTGCGCGCCGCCAGATCCGCGGCTTCCGATTTGCTGGATTCGCTAATCCCGGCCGCCTGAATAAATGCGGCGTACACCTTGTTGACCACGCCCGTGCCAAAAATCACCTGCATCTGCCCGGCGTTACGGAAGCAGCCTTTCACGCCGTCAACCTTGCCGATGGCCTGCTGATCCGCCAGCGCGTCATCAACCAGCACCAGACGAAGACGCGTTGCGCAGTGCGCCGCGCTGGCGATGTTTTCCTTGCCACCGAGCAGCGGAATAAGCTCGCGGGCGATTTGATTAAAATCCATAGATACCTCTGCCTGACTTCTTTTTATGATGTGCGAAACGCTCCCGCCAGGCGGGAGCGTGATGGGTTAAAACCAGGTTTCCATCTGGACCCCAAAGTTCCATTCCCCGCCGGCGTTGAAGCCGCTGCTGCCAAAGGCATCATCGCTGGCGTAATTATCCAGTTTGCTGCTCCAGTCCATCCAGGTGGCAAACAGGCGCAGTTCAGGACGGCTGAAGAAATCGCCGATTTTGCTCGCTTTTAACGTCGGCGCAAAGGTCAGCTTGTAGAAACTGCCGTTCACGGCGTTGCGGTCCTTATAGCCCTCCGGGTTTAAATCCATGTACTGGTAGCTTCCCTCAAACGCCAGCGCGAAATTCTGGGTGACCTCTTTGATCAGGCGGGTATTGAGCGTTACCCACTCATAGCTATCGCCCTTGACGTAGCGATCTTTACTGCTCTGTGCCAGAACGGCGGGCGCAACGCTCCAGCCACCGCCGATTGGCGTGACACCGTAACTTGCGAAGCGCCAGGTATCCGCCTCAGACAACAGCGCGCCGTCGGAGCCGATGCTTTTCACCTCCGCCCCCAGCCCGTGACCATACAGCAGCGCCGTTTTGGCGGTCCCTTCACGCAGGCCGTAGAAGCTCTCATTATGCAAGCCTACCAGGGCATGAACGCCATGATTGGCGGCATCCGTTTTAATCAGATCGCCGTTAGTGTCTTTACGGTCGTCGTTATCCTTCGCCCGCAGGCCGCTCACCATCAGCTGGAACGGGCCGGCGAAGTGGTTCATGCTGAGGATATAGTTCTGAACGTTGTTGTCGGTCTGCTCCACGCTGCCGAAGTTGCGGCCGTAAATGGAGAAGTTGCTGCGCAGCGAATCGTTCCACTTCACGTCGTAAACGCCGCCGCCGGTACCGGCCAGGAACACCACGTCGGAATCCAGCCAGTGGATATCAAAGTTGTCGCGGTCGAAGCGTTTACCCGCCCAGAAGGTGCTGCCCTTCAGCGCGCCGGTAAAATCAGGCAGGTTGCCCAGCTCCGCGAAGGCCTGACGAATATTGAGATCGCTGGTATCGGCTGACCAGTCGTTATAGGTTCTCTGACCGTCGGCCAGCATAGCCTTGAAGCGCGTGGTCGCCCCGTTATCCAGGGTTTGCTTGTGCTCCAGGTTCAGCTCGACGTAGGTATCTGCTTCGTTACCCAGACGCCCTACCGCACCACCGGTTTCACCGGCTGGGGTCAGGTAAGGCCCGCTTTTGCTGCTGGAGGCGGCATCGTTCATCAGCAGTCCAGAGCGGGCATAGCCGTGGAACTCAAACCCGCCGGTCTGATCCGCCTTCTTCTCCAGCGCGGTGGTGCGCTGCGCCACCTCCTGGGTTGTCGTTTGCGCCTGCTGCTGAGCGGCAACCAGCTGCTGCGTTTTTTGTTCTGCTGCCGCAGCGCGCTTCTCAGCCACCTGCGCGCGCGTTTCCGCGTCCTGAAGGCGCTGCTCCATCGCGGCAAGACGCGCTTCAATACTGGACATATCCGTCTGGGCAAAAACAGAGGTACTTCCGGCCAGCATGCCTATCATCACGGCAAGTCTGCGTTTTTTATACATTTTGTCGCATCCCTAAAAGAAGTCATTAAACGTGCTAAATTGCTAAACCGGTTTAGGTTGCTGATACTAAACCTGTGAATTTTGGATCGGCAATCTTTTTTGCTAAACCGATTTAGTAAGTGTGATCGAGGCGACAATTCAGGCCGCCGGATGGCGGCCAGGAGAGGAGAAATTACAGGTCGTGCTGCCAGGGCAACGCGGTCATCGCCCCTTTGGCGGTGGTGGCCAGCGCGCCGCAGCGCTGGGCGAGCGCGATAACCGGCGTCAGGTCCTGTCCGGCGGCCAGCCCGTAGAGCAGCCCCGCCACAAAGGCATCGCCCGCACCGGTCGTATCGACGCACTGCACAGGCGTTGCCGGGTAGTGTTTTACGCTACCTTCATGCCACGCGGTTACGCCCGCTTTTCCCTGGGTAACCAGCACCAGACGTGCCGGGCAGCGCTGCATCAGCACCTCCAGACCAACGTTGACCTCCGCGCTGCCGGTGAAAAAGGCCAGCTCTTCTACCGAAAGTTTCACCACGTCGGCGCTTTGCAGGGCCTGCTCCAGGCAGCCATGCAGTGCGTTCTCATCCGGCCAGAGGTCCGGGCGAATATTGGGGTCGAAGCTGACGTAACCGCCCGCCTCACGAATGGCGGCCATCGCCTGAAACGTCGCAGTCCGGCTCGGCTCGGCGCTTAAGGCGATGGAGCAGACGTGCAGCCACTCCCCGGCGCTGAAAGTCGGCAGGTCGTCGGGTTCGAGAAACAGATCGGCGCTCGGGCGCACCATGAAGGTAAACGAGCGCTCGCCGTGGTCGTCGAGATCGACCACCACCGTTGAGGTGCGGTGCGCCGGGTCAAGGCGCATCCACGTCACGTCAACCCGCTCGTCAGCGAGCGTTTTCGCCATAAAGCGCCCGAAAGGATCGTCGCCAACCCTGCCGATAAAGGCGCTCTGGCCGCCCAGCCGGGCAATACCGACCGCGACGTTCGCCGGCGCGCCGCCGGGACACTGCAGTAATCGACCTTCTCCATCGGGCAGCAAATCCACTACCGCATCGCCAAGTACCCAGATTTTCTTCATGTGATCCTCGTAGCTAAACTATGTTAAACCGTTTTAGCTATTTAAGCACAGGCTAGGCAAAGGGGAAATAACGGGAGGGAAAATTGGCTTACCGCACCAGATGCGGCCAGTGGATATCGCCGACGCCATTAAGCTGCGGCCGGGCAAACAGGAATCCCTGAAAGCGGCGGATCCCGGCCGATTCGAGCCAGCACCACTCCTCAATTTTCTCGATGCCTTCGGCCACCAGGGTGATTTCAAGATCGGAGCAGCAGCTGATGATGGAGCGCACAATCGCCTGTTTGGGGCCGCTCAGGTGGATGTTGCTGACAATCTCACGGTCGATTTTAATTTTGTCCGGCTGGAAGCGGGTCAGCAGCGAAAGCCCGGCATAGCCCGAGCCAAAATCATCGATCGCCAGGCCAATCCCCTCGCCGCGAAGCTGCTTGATGGCGCTGTTAAACTGGTTGAGCCCGGAGATCATCTCGTTTTCAGTGACTTCAATGACCACCTGCTCCGGCTGAAGGCCATGTTTTTTAATCTGATCGACCAGAAATTCCACCGCGCCAGGGACATTCACCAGCGACATGGGCAGCAGGTTGACGGCGATTTTATGGCTGCCAATGCCCAGCTTTTCCGCCAGCGCAAAGGCATAGGCTTTTGTCTGGAGATCGACTTCGTAGACGTTGTCCGGGTCGACGGTGCTGAAGAAATGCTCCGGGCTGCCGCCGTCGTTGCCGCGGATAAGTGCCTCAAGGGAGCTGATCTTCCCTTCCGAGGGCTCGACAATAGGCTGCAGCGCAAACTGGCAGGTTTGTCCGGCAATCAGGCCCAGGTGTTCGCCAAAGGGTAGCGTTTCGGTCGAGAGCGTCCATTTGTCCGCGGTGTAGCGTGCCCCCGACGGGACCGGACGTTTACCGGTTATAAAGGTCTGAATAAATTTGAACACCCGATCGTCGGAGGTCAGATAGCTGTCCAGCTTGCTGTAGCGCAGCACCGACTGCAGCACCTCTTTCGGCGACTGCGTTTGCAGGTCGAACAGCAGCATACCGACGTTTTCGAAGCGTCTGCGCGGACCATAGTCCCGCAGCAGTTCTACTACCCCGCTGTGCCGCTTGTCCTCGCGGATTTTATGGAACAGTTTGACCACACTCTCTTCCGACCCTTCGAGGATCTGCAGAACGTCGTTGCCTTTAGCAAGGAGGACGCCGGTAATGTCCAGTTTTACGTTGCGGCCCCTGGCGCGCTCCACCAGCTCCCGCAGTTCGGTGGACGGGCGGGATAAATTCAAGTGGCTTCGGTAGATCAGCGTCGTCAGCACAAAAAGGGGTTCCAGTGATAAAGAGAGGTGCCTTGAAGCTACTATGTAACATACTTAATCAATGCGACCTAACATATTCACGCCACAAGGGAACATTACTTTTTCTGGTCCCCGATCCGGCTGTTAATCCTCTCCTGCATATAGTCGTAGAACGGGTTCGAGGTGACCCGCATAAGCGCCTCTTTACCAACGCTCAGTACGGACGTTTCTCCCCACAGCGCAATCGTCCCCAGGCTGATGCCATATCGGTTTTTCACGCGTGGTTCACGACCATAGAGATCGTCATCCGGCGGGAACGGCACCGCAACGTGCGACAGGGAATAAACATCCTGCGGCCAGGACTGGGCAAGCGGCACGACCGTCTCCTGCGTGCTGCCTGCCGGCGTGATTTTCGCCACCGTCGAGAAACTGTGCTCGCCGGCATTGGTGATAATCGTGACACCGTAACGCCGCTGCGCGACCGGCAGCAGCGCCGTGGTGGCCGTCCAGGACGACGGTTTAAAGAGTGGACGGAAGCTCGCCGCCTGGTTGATATCAAACACTACCAGCTCGCTGCCGTTTGCCGGAAGCTGGTCAAACAGGCCGCTGACCACCGCGCGGGTACTGACCGTAGAGTCCATCACCGACTGGAACGCCAGCACCGGCGGCAAATTCGCCAGCCTGTTTTCCCGCGCCTCACGGCCAATCTGCTCCTGCAGGGCCTTTGTCAGCAGCCACGACTGGCGGGCGGCGTTCACCGGGAACGAGTTGTATTTATACGGATTATATTCCGGGGAGATATTCAGCCAGGCCGCTTTGGCAAACGGCGGCAGCAGCGCCGGTAGCCCGGCGAATCCGGCGAACCGCGCAAAGGACGTCACGCCGATCATCGGTGAGAGCAGGATCATCTGCTGAGGCTTACGCAGCGCAGGGTCTTCCAGCGCATCGAGGGCATACTTCATCGCCAGCGCCCCGCCGTTGGAGTAGCCCACCAGATGCAGCGGCACGTTATTCCCCGTCAGGCGCGTGGCTTCCCGCACGGCAAGCCGCGTCGCTGCCAGCCACATTTCCCAGTCCACGTCCGTCAGCGCGCCGGGCGCGGTGCCGTGTCCGGGAAGACGCGGGACCACGGCCACAAAGCCGCGCTGCTGATAGTTCACGGCAAAGTGCCTGACGCTGTAAGGCGAGTCGGTCAGGCCGTGCAGCAGCACCACCGCGCCGCGGGGCTTCCCGGCTGGCATCAGCACAAAGGAGCGGTTGGCATCGGGGGCAAACTGGCCGGGCCACACCAGGCTCTGGCGGTAGTAGCGGTTTAACGGGGTTTGATCCTCACCCGCTGCTTTCGCCGTCACCGCGTTATCCAGATCGGTGAAAATCGCTTTTTCCCGGGCGAGGTACCCGACAAAATCGGCGTTATCCAGCTCGCGCACGGACATCTCATCTCCCCGCCAGGTGTGCCACGGGTGCAGTTCCGGCCCCTGCTGCGAGAGATAGACCCGCACCGCCAGCAGGACGACCAGGACGATCCCCACGACCATCCCTGTTTTCTTTGCAAGCGCCACCAGGCGCACGCTGACTCGCCAGGGCCAATTCGCCATGCCGGGATCCCTTTTATGTTCACTGTCTTTCTATCTTATCAAAAATGTGAACGGGCTGACGTATTCACCAAATTCATCCCTGCCAGGTCAGCCAGTGCACCAAAAGTGAACTACGCTGCACAAATGTTGATCATTGGTTAACCAAATATTGCATGAAGTTTATTGCGCAGCGGGTTTTCGCCCTTCTGTGAACATGGCACGCGTCATGCATTGTTAACCCGGTAACACATATTCAGCTTTTGACAGCCTGTTAACAGCGAGGCGGTATGACGACGAAACCCGAGATGTTAAGCCGTATCGAGGCGACCTTCAGCCAGCTCACGCCCAGCGAAAAGCGGGTCGGAAGCTGGCTACTGGCGCACGCCGCGCAAATCCCGTTTGAAACGGCGGAGAGCGTCGGGCTGGCAAGCGGGACCAGCGGGATCACCGTCGGACGCTTCCTGCGCAAGCTGGGATATCGCAACCTGGAAGATGCCAAAAAGAGCCTGCGCGATCCGTACCAGCCCTGGGGCATGAACGAGCGCCTCGACTCCTGGCAGCAGCAGCGCCCCCTGCCCAACCGCCTTCAGCACGCCCTGTCGCTGGAAGTGGACGCCATCACGCAGGTGTATCAGCTGGCACAAACGGACGCCTTCCGCCAGGTGGTACACCATCTGGCCCACGCGGACGCGGTTTTTGTGCTGGGGATCCAGTCCACGCGCGGGATCGCCAACGCCTTCTTCAGCCACCTTGAATACCTCCGCCCGCGGGTGAGCTATGCCGAAGGCGCTTCCGGCAGCTGGGTGGAATCCCTTAACTCCGGGTTTGCGCACCCTTATGTCGTGCTGACCGATACGCGCACCTACTCCACGATGGCCCGCCAGTACTGCCGCGTCGCGAGCGAGAAAGGCATTCCGCTGGCCTTAATCACCGACATCTGGTGCCCGTGGGCGCGGGATTACCCGATGGATTTACTGCAGGTGAAAACCGATACCGGTCATTTCTGGGATTCACTTGCCCCCGTGAGCTGTCTGTTCAACCTGCTCCTGTCGGGCGTGGTGGAAGCGCTGGGCGATGCGCTCCCGGCGCGCCTGGCGGTAAACCGACAATTACAACAAGAGTTTGGTCAATTCGAACGCTAAAGGAGCGGAGCTATGCCCGTAGAGAGTGAACTGATTGATGTGGCGAAGACGTTCCCCACGCTGCATATCGATCTGAAGTACGCCACCGCCGACAACATCACAGGCCGCCCGATCTATCAGGAGGCGCTGTGCCTGCTGCATACCGATGCTGCTACCGCGCTGGCAAAAGCCATCAGCATTGCCACGCTGGCCGGGCTGAAGCTGGTGGTCTACGACGCCTATCGCCCGCAGCAGGCGCAGGCCCAGCTGTGGGAGGCCTGCCCGAACCCGGAATATGTGGTCGACGTGGCGATTGGCTCTAACCACAGCCGCGGCACGGCCATCGACGTCACGCTGATGGACGAGCATAACGTCGTGCTGGATATGGGCGCCGGTTTTGACGAAATGCATGACCGCTCGCATCCGTATCACCCTTCCGTGCCGCCGCACGCCCAGCGCAACCGTCTGCTGTTGAACGCCATCATGTTCGGCGGCGGTTTTGTCGGGATCGGCAGCGAATGGTGGCACTTCGAACTGCCGAACGCCGCCAGCTACCCGCTGCTTGATGACCGTTTTGCCTGTTTTCCCCTGACGCACACCCCTCTTTAAACCTGGAGCACTGCCATGAAAACATCGCTTCTCTCGACCGTCATTGCCGCCACGCTGGCCCTGAGTGCACCGCTGGCGCTGGCCGCCGTTCCGAAAGACATGCTGGCAATCGGTAAAGCCGCCGACCCGCAAACGCTCGACCCTGCCATCACCATCGATAACAACGACTGGACCGTCACCTATCCGTCCTACCAGCGTCTGGTCAAGTACAAGCCCGGCTCTACCGAGGTGGAGGGCGATCTGTCGACGGGCTGGAAGGCGTCCGACGACCAGAAAGAGTGGACCTTTACCCTGGCGGATAACGCCAAATTCTCCGACGGCACGCCGGTCACCGCCGAAGCGGTCAAACTCTCCTTTGAGCGCCTGCTGAAGCTCGGCCAGGGGCCGTCTGAAGCCTTCCCGAAAGATCTGAAAGTGGAGGCCGTTGATGAGCACACGGTGAAATTCACCCTCAGCCAGCCGTTCGCGCCTTTCCTCTACACCCTGGCGAACGACGGCGCCTCCATCATTAACCCGACGGTGCTGAAGGCCAATGCCGCGGACGACGCGCGCGGCTTTCTGGCGCAAAACACCGCTGGCTCAGGGCCATTTATGTTGAAAAGCTGGCAGAAAGGCCAGCAGCTGGTGCTGGTGCCAAACCCGCACTGGTCGGGCGACAAGCCTCACTTCAAGCGCGTCTCGGTGAAAATTATCGGTGAGAGCGCGTCGCGCCGTCTGCAGCTTTCCCGCGGCGATCTGGACATTGCCGACTCCCTGCCGGTCGATCAGCTGGCGGCCCTGAAGCAGGAAGGCAAAGTCGCCGTCGCGGAATACCCCTCCCTGCGCGTGACCTATCTCTATCTCAACAACAGCAAAGCGCCGCTCAATCAGGTGGATTTACGCCGGGCCATCTCCTGGGCGACGGATTATCAGGGAATGGTAAAAGGCATTCTGAGCGGCAACGGCAAGCAGATGCGCGGCCCGATCCCGGAAGGCATGTGGGGCTTTGACGCCTCGGCAATGCAGTACAGCCTCGACGAGGCCAAAGCTAAAGCAGCCCTGGAGAAGGTCAAAGACAAGCCCGCCAGCCTGACCTTCCTCTACTCGGACAACGATCCAAACTGGGAGCCTATCGCCCTTTCGACTCAGGCCAGCCTCGGCAAGATCGGCATTAACGTCAAGCTGGAGAAACTGGCCAACGCCACCATGCGCGACCGCGTCGGCAAAGGCGATTACGACATCGCCATCGGCAACTGGAGCCCGGATTTTGCCGACCCGTACATGTTTATGAACTACTGGTTCGAATCGGACAAGAAAGGTCTGCCGGGCAACCGTTCGTTCTATGAGAACAAAGAGGTCGATTTCCTGCTGCAGGCCGCGCTGAAAACCACGGACCAGGCGGAACGCACCAAAGATTACCAGCAGGCGCAAAAGGTGGTCATCGACGAGGCGGCCTACGTTTATCTGTTCCAGAAGAACTACCAGCTGGCGATGAACAAAGAGGTCAAAGGCTTCACCTTTAATCCGATGCTCGAGCAGGTGTTTAACATCGCCACCATGAGCAAGTAACCGTTTCGCCGGGGGAAAGTGTATGACGTTCTGGAGCATCGTGCGCCAGCGCTGCTGGGGGTTACTCCTGGTGGTGGCCGGTGTCTGTATTATCACTTTTATTATTTCACACCTGATCCCCGGCGATCCGGCCCGTCTGCTGGCCGGCGACCGCGCCAGCGACGACATCGTGCAGAACATTCGCCAGCAGCTGGGGCTGGATCAGCCGCTCTACGTTCAGTTTGGCCGCTACGTGGACGCCCTGATCCACGGTGATTTAGGCACCTCTATCCGTACCGGACGCCCGGTTGCGGAAGACCTGAAGGCCTTTTTCCCCGCCACGCTGGAGCTGGCCTTTTGTTCCCTTCTGCTGGCGCTGGTCATCGGCGTGCCGCTGGGGGTTTTATCGGCGGTGTACCGCAACCGCTGGCTGGATCACCTGGTGCGTTTAATGGCGATGACCGGGATCTCCACCCCGGCCTTCTGGCTTGGGCTGGGCGTCATTGTGCTGTTCTACGGGCACCTGCAAATCCTGCCGGGCGGCGGCAGGCTGGACGACTGGCTCGATCCGCCGACGCACGTCACCGGCTTTTATCTGCTTGACGCGCTGCTGGAAGGCAACGGCGAGGTCTTTTTCAATGCGCTGCAGCACCTGATTTTACCCTCGCTGACGCTGGCATTTGTGCATCTCGGCATCGTGGCGCGTCAGGTCCGCTCGGCAATGCTGGAGCAGCTTAGCGAGGACTACATCCGCACGGCACGCGCCAGCGGCCTGCCCGGCTGGTATATCGTCCTGCGCTACGCCCTGCCGAATGCGATGATCCCGTCGATTACCGTGCTCGGGCTGGCGCTGGGGGATCTGCTTTACGGGGCCGTGCTGACCGAAACCGTCTTTGCCTGGCCGGGCATGGGCGCCTGGGTGGTGACGTCCATTCAGGCGCTCGATTTCCCCGCCGTGATGGGCTTTGCCGTCGTTGTTTCGCTGGCCTACGTGCTGGTTAATCTGGTGGTCGATCTGCTTTACCTGTGGATTGACCCGCGAATCGGGCGCGGAGGTGCCGAATGATGTTAACGCAGGAAACGCCCGTCCCGGTGAAAACCGCCAGACAACGCATCAACTGGGCAAAGCTGTTCTGGATGCTGCGCCAAAGTCCGCTCACGATCGTTGGCGGCGTCGTTATGCTGGTGATGCTTTTCATTATGGTGGCCGCACCGTGGATCGTGCCGCACGACCCGAACGCGCTGGATCTGACCGCGCGCCTGCAGGCGCCGTCCGCGCAGCACTGGTTTGGTACCGACGAGGTGGGCCGCGATCTGTTCAGCCGCGTGCTGGCGGGCAGCCAGCAGTCCATTACCGCCGGGCTGGCGGTGGTGGTAATTGCGGGCGGCATCGGTTCGCTGCTGGGCTGTCTGTCCGGCGTGCTGGGCGGGCGCGGCGACGCCGTCATCATGCGGGTGATGGACATTATGCTCTCGATACCTTCCCTGGTGCTGACCATGGCGCTGGCCGCCGCGCTCGGGCCAAGCCTGTTTAACGCCATGCTGGCGATTGCGATTGTCCGCATTCCGTTTTACGTCCGCCTGGCGCGCGGCCAAACCCTGGTGGTGCGCCAGTTTACCTACGTGCAGGCGGCCCGCACCTTTGGCGCATCCCGCTGGCATGTGATCAGCTGGCATATCCTGCGCAACGCCCTGCCGCCGCTGATCGTGCAGGCGTCGCTGGACATCGGCAGCGCCATCCTGATGGCCGCCACGCTGGGGTTTATTGGCCTGGGCGCGCAGCAGCCGACCGCCGAATGGGGCGCGATGGTGGCCGTCGGCCGTAACTACGTTCTGGACCAGTGGTGGTACTGCGCGTTTCCCGGAGCGGCGATTTTGATTACCGCCGTGGGCTTTAACCTGTTTGGGGATGGCATCCACGATCTGCTGGATCCGAAGTCAGGAGGTAAACAGTGATGACCGATCCGGTTCTCAAGATTGAAGACCTGCATCTGAGCTTCCCGATTTTCCGCGGCGAGGTCCACGCGCTGAACCACGTCTCGCTGGAGATCGGCAGGGGTGAAATTGTCGGCGTGGTGGGCGAATCCGGTTCGGGTAAATCCGTGACCGCCATGCTCGCCATGCGTCTGCTGCCGGAAGGCAGCTACCGCATTCATCATGGTCAGGTGAAATTACTCGGCGAAAATGTCCTGACGGCGTCCGAGAAACAGCTTCGCCAGTGGCGCGGTGCAAAGGTCGCGATGATTTTTCAGGAGCCCATGACCGCCCTCAACCCGACGCGGCGGATTGGCAAACAGATGGTCGAGGTGATCCGCCAGCATCAACCGCTTTCCCGGCGTGAGGCGCAGCAGAAGGCGATTACCCTGCTGGAAGAGATGCAAATCCCGGACGCGAAAGCGGTCATGGCGCGCTATCCGTTTGAACTCTCCGGCGGCATGCGCCAGCGGGTGATGATTGCCCTTGCCTTCTCCTGCGAGCCGGAGCTGATCGTCGCCGACGAACCAACCACGGCGCTGGACGTCACCGTTCAGCTGCAGGTGCTGCGCCTGCTGAAGCACAAGGCGCGGGCCAGCGGCACCTCGGTGCTGTTTATCAGCCACGATATGGCCGTGGTGTCACAGCTCTGCGACAGAGTGTATGTAATGTATGCGGGCAGCGTGATCGAGAGCGGCACCACGCAAACGCTGATCCACCAGCCCGTGCATCCCTACTCTATTGGCCTGCTGCAGTGCGCGCCGGAAAACGGCCAGCCGCGCGCCCCGCTTCCCGCCATCCCCGGCACGGTGCCCAACCTCAGCCAGCTTCCGCAGGGATGCGCTTTCCGCGAGCGCTGCTTTGCCGCCGGGGCGAAATGCAGCGAAACGCCGCGCTTAGCGCCCACTGGCGCAGAGGGCCAACAGGCCGCCTGCTGGTATCCACAACGGGAGAAAGCCCATGTCTGATGTACTGCTGGAACTGGATAGCGTGCACGTGAACTTTGCGGCGCGCAAAAACTGGCTGGGCCGCGTGACGGAACGGGTCCATGCGCTCAACGGGCTCGACCTTGAGATCCGTCGGGGAGAAACGCTTGGCATTGTCGGGGAATCCGGCTGCGGGAAAAGCACGCTCGCCCAGCTGCTGATGGGCATGCTTAAGCCCAGCACCGGCGCCTGCCAGCGGGCGCACCACGCGGGCGGCATGCAGATGGTGTTTCAGGATCCGCTCTCCTCGCTTGACCCGCGCCTGCCGGTCTGGCGAATCATCACCGAGCCGGTGTGGGTGCAAAAGCGCAGCAGCGAGCGCGACCGCCGCCAGCTGGCTGAAAACCTGGCGCTGCAGGTGGGCATTCGCCCGGAATATCTCGACCGGCTTCCGCACGCCTTCTCCGGCGGGCAGCGCCAGCGCATTGCCATCGCCCGGGCGCTCTCGTCCGATCCGGATATCATCGTGCTCGATGAACCCACCAGCGCGCTGGATATTTCCGTGCAGGCGCAGATCCTCAACCTGCTGGTGACGCTACAACAGCAGCGTAATCTGACCTACGTGTTGATCTCACATAACGTCTCGGTGGTCCGGCACATGAGCGACCGCGTGGCGGTGATGTACCTTGGGCAGATTGTGGAGCTGGGCAGCGCCGCGCAGGTGCTTGGCGAGCCGCGCCATCCTTACACCCGCCTGCTGCTCGATTCGGTTCCGCGCACCGGTGAACCGCTGGATGAAACGCTGGCGTTACGCAAAACCGAGCTTCCCGGCAACCGCCGTCTGCCCGAAGGCTGTTTTTTCCGCGACCGATGCCCGATGGCCGCGCAGGGGTGCGAGCGTCCTCAGCCGTTACAGCCCTCTCGCGAGGGCCGTGACGTCCGCTGCTGGCGCAGTCTGGGTTAGATTTGCGCCATGCCGCCGTCCACGAACAGCTCGGTGGCGTTAATAAAGCTGGCCGCATCGGAGGCCAGAAACGCCACCGCTTTACCCACCTCACCCGGCGCGCCTAAACGGCCCAGCGGCACCTGAGCGGCCAGCGCGTCGTACAGCCCCTGGCGGTGTTCTTCCGGCACGAGGTCGCCGAGGCCAGGCGTTTTGATTGGGCCCGGGCTTACCACGTTGACGCGGATCCCGCGGCCCTGCAAATCCAGCGCCCAGGAGCGGGCAAAGTTGCGCACGGCGGCCTTGCTGGCGCTGTAGACGCTAAAGTTTGCCGTCCCCTTAATGGACACCGTCGAGCCGGTCAGAATAATCGAGGATCCGGCGGAGAGCAGCGGCAGCGCCTTCTGCACCGTGAACAGCACCCCGCGAACGTTAGTGCCGAAAATCCGGTCAAACTGCTCTTCGGTAATCGCGCCTAGCGGCAGCATATCGCCGCCACCCGCATTGGCGAACAGAATATCGAGGCGGCCTTCTTCTTTGGCTATCCGGGCATAGACCTCGTCCAGGTCCGACAGTTTTGACACGTCAGCGCGAATGCCCACTGCCGTTGAAGCGATTTCAGCCACCGCCGCGTCCAGCTCGGCCTGACGTCGTCCGGTGATGTACACCTTCGCGCCCTGTGCCGCCAGCTCCTGCGCCGTGGCAAGACCGATGCCGGTGCTGCCGCCGGTGACCAGTGCGATTTTTCCTGAGAGAGTCGTGTTCATGTCATTTACCTTTTGTTGGGTTTGCGTTGGACAAACTTTAGCCCTTGCGGGATTAGTGAAAAACCAGCAAAAATGAAAATGACTATTCACATACAGAAATAATCAGAGGGAGTCTCATGGATCAGCTCATGGCGATGCGCGCCTTTACCCGGGTGGTGGAAACCGGCAGCTTTACCCGCGCGGCGGACTCGCTGAACATGCCCATCGCCACGCTGAGCAAGCTGGTGAAATCGCTTGAGACGCACCTGGAGATACGCCTCCTGCACCGAACGACTCGCCGGGTGGTCGCGACGCCGGAAGGGATGGAATACTATGAAAAAGCGCTCAGGGTCTTGATAGATATCGAAGACATCGACACCGCGTTTCGCGTTTCCCGCGCGACGCCCAAAGGGCATTTGCGGGTTGACGTGGGCGGCTCCACCGCCCGGGACGTGCTCATCCCCCTGCTGCCGGATTTTATGCGGCGCTACCCGGATATCCGCATCGACCTTGGCGTGGCCGACCGGCCGGTCGATCTCATCAGCGGTAACGTAGACTGCGTGATCCGCGGCGGCCCGCTGGACGATTCGACCCTTATCGCTCGCCATATTGGTAACGCCGAAATGGTCACCTGCGCGACGCCGGGCTACCTGAAAAACCATGGCGTTCCAGCCTATCCACAGGAGCTGTGCAACGGCCACAAGCTCATTAGCTACCTCTCGCCCGTCACCGGGCGGGCGTTTCCCTTTCGCTTCAGGCGGCATGGCGAGGCGATGGAAATCAATATCCCCCATTATCTCGGCATAAATGAAAGTAATGCCCACCTGGCGGCGGCCGTGGCAGGATTGGGGATCGTGCAGACGTTTGAGTATTCGGCAAAGCCGTATTTACAGGCGGGAACGCTGGCGGCGATCCTGAGCGACTGGCGCCCTGCCGCCTATCCATTTCACGTGGTATACCCTCAGAATCGCCATCTGACGCACCGTCTGAAGGTGTTTATTGCCTGGCTGGCGGAGGTGTTTCCCGCCGCGCTGAAGGGATAGCCGGGCGCCAGCCCGGCTGAGGCTTAGTTAAGCGTATAGTCCAGCGTAATTTCGGCTTTCAGTAGCTGCGAAACCGGGCAGCCCGCTTTGGCTTTCTGAATAATACCGTCGAACTGCTGAGGGGCGATGCCGGGAACGGTCACCTTGCTCTTCAGGGCAACCTTGGTGATGGCAAAACCGCCGTCCGTTTTATCGAGGGAGACATCCGCGGTGGTGTCAATGGCGTCGGCGGTATAGCCCGCTTCGCCGAGCATCAGCGACAGCGCCATCGAGAAGCAGGCCGCATGTGCCGCGCCGATCAGCTCTTCGGGGTTGGTCCCCTTTTCACCCTCAAAACGGGTATTAAAGCCATAAGGCTGTTGATTGAGAACGCCGCTCTCGGTGGAAACCGTTCCTTTACCGCGCTTAATGTCGCCAGACCAGTGTGCCGAACCGTGCTTATGAATAGTCATTCTTGCTCTCCTTTTGGCTTACAAAGGGTTAAGTATAGACTACGCATCTGACTGCCCCTGGAACACAGACAATTCCGGGACTTACACCTGCTGTACCGACAAAAAGGATAAACCTATGGCGCTAAAAATCAGGATGGCCGTTGCGATCGCTACCCTCGCTCTATCGTTGTCTTTGCAGGCGAAAACGCCCGAGAACTTTATCTATACCAGCTCCGGCGAGCTCGACGCGGCGTTCCCGCTCGTTGTGCGAAACGATATCGGCGGCGTACAGATCGTCTACAACTGGCGCGCGCTTGAGCCTGAGAAGGATCGCTACGATTTCTCGCGCATTGAACGGGATCTCGCGCGTCTTAAGGCTGCCAGGAAAAAGCTTTTTATCCAGATTCAGGACCGTTTCTTTGAGGCGGACGCGCGCTACGTGCCGGATTATCTGATGCACGATAAGCAATACGGAGGCGGGATTGCGCCGCAGTTCGATAACCCCGGCGAAGGCAAGCCGGTCGGTTCAGGCTGGGTGGCGCGTCAGTGGGATCCCGAGGTGCGCCAGCGCTACCAGGCGCTGCTGGCCGCCCTCGCGAAACGCTTTGATGGCGAGGTATATGGTGTAAACCTGCCTGAAACCGCCATCGATCTTGACGAAAAAAATCCGCCCGCCGGATTTACCTGCGACAGCTATTTTGCGGGAGAAATGGAAAACCTGGCCTTTGCGCGCAAGGCTTTTCAGAAATCACACGTGGTGCAATACGTGAACTTCTGGCCGTGCGAATGGGATAACGACCACAACTACATGGGGCGTCTTTTTGCGTATGCCAGCGCCAACAGTGTCGGCCTCGGTGGGCCGGACATTGTTCCCAACCGCAAGGCGCATATGAAGAATGCCTATCCTTTCTTCCATAAAAATAAACAGACGCTGCCGCTTATCGCCATGGCGGTTCAGGAACCGACCCTGACCTATAAGAACCCTGAGACCGGCAAGCCCTTCACCAAAGCAGAATTTGATCGGTTCGCGGAAAATTATCTCGGGGCGGATATTATTTTCTGGAGCACGGCCTCCCCCTGGCTAAAGGCTAAGTAAACGACGGCAAACGCCGCGCTCATGCCAGATAGCGGGCCAGCTCATCAAGGAACGCCCGCAGCGCGGCAGGCTGGTATTCCCGGGACTGATAAATACCATGGATGGCCAGCGGCTTCGGCTCCAGCGCCGCCAGTACCGGCACCAGCCATCCCTGCTCCAGCGCGGCACGCGCTTCACGCTCCGGCAGCATGGCGATACCGCAGTGCTTAATCGCAGCGTCCATCAGCAGCGAAGAGATGCTGGCGCTCAGGTTGCCGCTGACGGCCACGCTCAGGCTTTCGCCCTCCGGCGTCAGGAAGTGCCAGGACTGCCCGGCAAAAAAGCTGTAGTGCAGGCAGTTATGCCGGGCTAGTTCTTCGGGGCCGACGGGGGTACCGTGCTGCGCCAGATAGTCCGGCGAGGCGCAAAGCACCGAGCGACACTCCCCCAGCCGACGGGCAATCATGCCGGGTTCAGGGTTATCGGTAATGCGTACGGCAACATCAATGCGCTCTCCCACCAGGCTGACCGGATGGTTGTTCACGTCCAGCTCAATGCGCAGCTGCGGGTAGCGCGAGAGCAGACCGGGCAGGACCGGCGCAATCAGGTGCATGGCGGTAAAGTGCGCGCAGGCCACCCGCAGGGTGCCAGACGGGAGATCTTTTTCCGACTGGCCTTCAATTTCCTGCGAGATCTGCGAGAGCGTCCGCGTTTTTTGCAGCACCTTTTCGCCTGCCGCGGTCAGCGTCAGCTTGCGCGTGGAGCGGTTTACCAGCCGCGTGCCCGCCCATTTCTCCATCTGTTCAAGGTAGCGGCTCACCATTGGGCGGGAAATACCCAGCGCCCGGGCCGCCGCGCTCAAACTTCCCAGCTCGCATATTCGGTTGTAAACCTGAGCGGCAATCACGCGATCCATATCAACTCCATCTGCTCGATTTATGAAACTAAGCATGTCTTGTTTCAGGAATTCTGGCAAATGCGAATTTCCGTACAATAGAGACATTCCT
The DNA here is from genome assembly GCF_019584165.1 of Enterobacter sp. EC_64. NCBI lineage: Bacteria > Pseudomonadati > Pseudomonadota > Gammaproteobacteria > Enterobacterales > Enterobacteriaceae > Enterobacter > Enterobacter sp. EC_64. The sequence goes on along the minus strand of NZ_VDAS01000007.1, from coordinate 50,993 downwards.
GAACAACAGAGACAACAGCATGAAATTCACTCACCTTGCCCTGCTTTCCACCCTTTTCACGCCGGCTGCTTTTGCCGCGCCGTTAAGCATTGATACCTATAACCCGCAGGAGAAAGGCATTTTCGCTGTCTCCTCCACGCTGGTTTCCGGCCCGAAAGAGGCGGTGCTGTTTGACGCGCAGTTCAGCGTGAAGGATGGCGAAGCGCTGGTAGAGAAAATTCGTCAAAGCGGTAAGACCCTGAACAAAATTGTGATCACCTCCGGCGATCCGGATTTCTATTTTGGCCTGCAGCCGCTGGTCAAAGCCTTCCCGAACGCCAAAGTGGTGGCCACGCAGCACGTGGTTGATCACATCAAGGCCACTAAAGACGCCAAGCTTGCCTTCTGGGGTCCGCAGATGAAAGACGGCGCGCCAACGGAGCTGGTCGTCCCGCAGGTGCTCGCCTCCACCACGTTTATGGTTGACGGGGAGAAGATCGACATCGAACAGCCTGACAGCTATGCGGCCTATGTATGGATCCCGTCCGCAAAGACCATCCTCGGCGGCACTGGCGTCTCCTGGGGCATTCACGTCTGGACGGCGGACACCCAGACAGCGGAAAGCCGTAAGCAGTGGCAGGAAACGCTGGTGAACATGGCGGCGCACAAACCCGAGCGCGTGATCCCGGGTCACTATCTGGGTACCCCGCCAGCCGGGACGGGTGCGATTGATTTTACCCGTGACTATCTCCAGCGCTTTGAAAAGGCCTTGTCCGTTCATAAAGATTCTGCGGGCGTCATCAGCACCCTGAAAAAACAGTATCCGAATCTGGCTGAAGAGAGCTCGCTGGAATTAAGCGCTAAGGTGAATACCGGCGAAATGAAGTGGTAATTTAAACGCTGCTCCTGCTATTTTTTCGAGATAGCAGGAGCACCGTCATAATATTCTCTCAGCGCCACGTCGATTTACCCCCCCCCATTTCAAAAGCACACAAAAGCATACACTTATGTCATTTTTATTTCTAAGATGAATCTGAGCCACAACCGGGAAAATATTTGCCATTCTGTTTGTGAATTAAATTTTTTGCGAGCCGTACCATTAAACAGACAACGACACGGAGGCAGCATGTTTACTTATTACCCGGCAAATACCGCAGCAGCACAACCTGAACTCGTTAACGCGATTGCACAGGGTCTTCACGCCGAGCACGGTGCTGTGACTGAAGATGACATTTTGATGGAACTCACCAGGTGGGTGGAATCCACAGATAATGACATCCTCAGTGACATCTACCAGCAGACCATTAACTACGTCGTCAGCGGGCAAAACGCACCCTTGTAAAAACCTGCTAAGCTGGATCTGCAACCTAAGGGGTTACATTTCGTTTGCGTAAGCAAACTGGTCCTTAAAACTATCAACAGGATTGAGGAGTTAATATGAAATCGAACCGTCAGGCACGCCATATTCTGGGACTGAACTACAAGCTTTCTAATCAGCGCAAAGTTGTGATTGAAGGCGACCACGAAACCCAAGTCACTCACGCCACCGGCAGAAAACGCCACGCGGGCAAGTAAGTTCCAGACTGAGATCCAGAACACCATCGGTAATCCCGATGGTGTTTTTGTTTATGTGTTGCGGTAATTAATATTTAGCTCCTTTATAATACCGCCGGACCGCACCCCATCGCACAGGCCAGAAAGATGACAAACAGCAGTGTCAGGGACGGATCTTCATAAAAAGAGTGAGTGACATGGACAACAAACTGAAAAAACATCGTTCCTTATACATCCCATACGCCGGACCGGTTTTACTCGAATTCCCCCTGCTCAACAAAGGCAGCGCCTTCAGCATGGAAGAGCGCAGCAGCTTTAACCTGCTGGGCCTGCTGCCAGAAGTGGTTGAAACTATTGAAGAACAGGCAGAGCGCGCGTGGATCCAGTACCAGGGTTTCAAAACGGAAATCGACAAACACATCTACCTGCGTAACATTCAGGACACCAACGAAACCCTCTTCTATCGCCTGGTGCAAAACCATCTCGAAGAGATGATGCCGGTGATCTACACCCCGACGGTGGGCGCCGCCTGCGAGCGTTTCTCAGAGATCTACCGCCGCTCCCGCGGGGTATTCATCTCTTATCAGAACCGTCACAACATGGACGATATTCTGCAGAACGTGCCGAACCACAATATCAAAGTAATTGTGGTGACCGACGGCGAACGTATTCTCGGCCTCGGCGACCAGGGGATTGGCGGGATGGGGATCCCAATCGGTAAGCTCTCTCTCTACACCGCCTGCGGCGGCATCAGCCCGGCGTATACCCTGCCGGTGGTGCTGGACGTCGGCACCAACAACCAGCAGCTGCTCAACGACCCGCTCTATATGGGCTGGCGCCATCCGCGTATTACCGACGACGAGTACTATCAGTTTGTCGACGACTTCATCCAGGCCGTGAAGCACCGCTGGCCGGACGTGCTGCTGCAGTTCGAAGACTTCGCGCAGAAAAACGCGATGCCGCTGCTGAACCGCTATCGCGATGAGATCTGCTCCTTTAACGATGATATCCAGGGCACCGCAGCCGTCACGGTGGGTACGCTTATCGCCGCCAGCCGTGCAGCGGGAAGCCAGCTGAGCTACCAGAAAATCGTCTTCCTGGGCGCAGGCTCCGCGGGCTGCGGTATTGCCGAGCAGATTATCGCCCAGACCCAGCGCGAAGGCTTAAGCGAAGAGCTGGCCCGCTCCCGCGTCTTTATGGTGGACCGTTTCGGCCTGCTGACCGACGGCATGCCGAACCTGCTGCCGTTCCAGACGAAACTGGTGCAGAAACGCGAAAACCTGAAAAACTGGGATACCGACAACGAAGTACTTTCCCTGCTGGACGTGGTGCGCAACGTGAAGCCGGATATTCTGATCGGCGTTTCCGGGCAAACCGGTCTCTTCACCGAAGAGATTATTCGCGAGATGCACAAGCACTGCGAGCGCCCTATCGTGATGCCGCTGTCTAACCCGACGTCCCGCGTGGAGGCGACGCCGCAGGACATCATCGCCTGGACCGAAGGTAATGCGCTGGTGGCCACCGGTAGCCCGTTCGATCCGGTGGTGTGGAAGGATAAAACCTATCCGATTGCCCAGTGCAACAACTCCTATATCTTCCCGGGCATTGGTTTGGGCGTTATCGCCTCCGGCGCGTCCCGCATCACCGACGAAATGCTGATGTCCGCGAGTGAGACCCTGGCGGGCCACTCGCCGCTGGTCAACGACGGCGAAGGTCTGGTTCTGCCCGAGCTGAAGGACATTCACAAGGTGTCGCGTGCTATCGCGTTTGCAGTGGGTAAAATGGCGCAGCAGCAGGGCGTGGCGGTGAAAACCTCTGCCGACGCGCTGCAGCAGGCCATCGACGACAACTTCTGGAAGCCTGAATACCGCAGCTATCGCCGTACGTCGATTTAAAATGTGAGTGGGCCACTGGCCCACTTATTTTTTGCCAGGTTGCCAGCTTTTATCTATCCGCGGTTCACCGTAATGCTCCTGCCGATGACAGTTAGGGCAAAGGGCAATAGCATTGTCTACGTTGTCTTCCCCATTTTCTGATAGCGGAATAATGTGATGAACTTCTAAATAATATCTCCCATCCTTCGTACGCTGAAATGGCGCGGGGGCATCACAACATTCACATTTATTTTGAGCTCTGAGGAGTACTTCAGCCACCACATCGGGATTACGATCGTAACGCCAGACGGAAACCTGTTTTTTCGCCGGATGAACAGACGCATTTTGCAGCCGCTTTCGTCTTTCCTCAGATTGTAGTTTTAACGCCTTGCTGACTTTGTCGTAAAAGTCGTTTTCATCGCGGCCTGGAATATCTTCGCAGTCCACTCGCTGTTGATTAAGTTGTTCCTTGAGGATGGCAATAACCGTCGCGTCCAGAGGCTTCTGGAATGTTCTTCCTGTTTGAGCGAAGTGATTCATGAAGCGATCCCAACGGGATTCTTTGCCCGCTGGAGGCAGAACTTTGCTTAGTTCGTGGCGATCAAGCGTAATAAAATCATCTAGCTTAGACACATCGCTCAACTGCACACGATGGGGGTAAACGTTTCCCTCCTCGAAATCGATCCCTTCAATACGGTAAAGTCCGCAAAGCTGGTATCCCACAGATTTATGAACATTTTGGATGACAAAGACAAAGTCGCCTGTTTTTACATTACTCAGCTTTTTCTCACTACCTGGACTAACACCATAGCCCTTGTTGTAATCAAAATTGCTGAAATTAGATGCACTGTGATAGGCGTAATAATAGGCCATACGCTCAACCTCCTTTTGGTTTCATAATGAAGGGTATCGGCATAATGACAAAAATCTTAACGTGCAATCATGTGACATTCGATTATACTTTCGACACACATTAACCCACTGAATATATAAGGAGGCCAATTATGCTGTATCGTGAAATTTTCAATGTTTCACATACATTTGGTGATCGCACCCGCTCAAGCGTTATCGGTATCGTGCTGCGATAACTTCGGCTTGAGCGAAGACACCACCCCCTGAAATCCCTTCTCTCGGGCTTACTGAGTTATCGTCAGCGATGTTTGACGAGGCATAAACATGCCTGTAACTCTTGGGTAAGCGACAATGAGCACTTTACTCACTGCACAATCTTTACGCGTTGATACGGCGTTTGGCACGCTCTTCGACTCACTCTCCTTTACGCTGAAAAAAGGCGACCGCATTGGTCTGCTGGGCGATAACGGCTGCGGCAAAAGTACGCTGCTGAAGGTGCTGGACGGCACGGATTCCCCTGCTGCCGGAACGGTAGCGCTGGCCGGGCATTGCCTGATGGCGCGCGTGGAGCAACATCTCCCGGACGCTATTTTATCGCTCACCATGCTGGATGCCGTCCTGGCCCAGCTGCCCGTAGCGGAACGGGACAGCCTGCGCTGGAAAGCCGAAACGCTGCTGGCAGGCATGGGCTTTACGCCGCAGGATATGATGCTGCACTCCGCCACGCTGAGCGGCGGGCAGCACACCCGCCTGCTGCTGGCCCGGGCGCTGATTCACGAGCCGGACCTGCTCCTGCTGGATGAACCCAGCAACCACCTTGACCTGCCGACAATGCTCTGGCTGGAACACTTCCTGCAGAACTGGTCGGGCAGCTTTGTGCTGGTCTCGCATGACAGACAGCTGCTGGATGCCGTCACCAACGGCAGCTGGATCATGCGCGATAAAACGCTGCACTACTTTGCCCTTCCCTGCACGGCGGCACGTCAGGCGCTGGAAGCCAAAGATGAGACCGACGCGCAGCGCCACAAGGCGGAGCAAAAGGAGATCGACCGCGTGACCGCCAGTGCCAAACGTCTGGCGACCTGGGGCAAGGTTTACGACAACGAAGACCTGGCCCGCAAAGCCAAACAGATGGAAAAACAGGTCGAACGGCTCAGGGAGAGCCAGACGGAACTCACGGCAGGTAGCCCGTGGACGCTAACCCTTCGCGGCGACGCGCTGCGGGCCGACCGTTTACTGGAGATGGAAAACCTTGACGTGCCCCCTGCTCCGGGCCTGCCTGCGTTGTTCAGCGTCGACGTTGCGCGGTTAAAAAGCGGCGATCGCGTGGCGATTGTCGGTCGTAACGGCTGCGGTAAATCGTCGCTGATGAAGCTCATCTGGCGACAGTTTACCGATGAACTGACCCACGACGGGTTGAAGCTGCACCCACGCGTGTCGCCGGGCTATTACGACCAGACGCTGAATCAGCTGCCGGACAACGCCACGCTGCTCGACGCGCTGGAGCCTTTCGCTCCGGATCCGCAGAACCGCAAAATGGCCCTGATAAGCGCCGGTTTCCCGTGGGCGCGTCACGGACAAACGGTCAGCACGCTCAGCGGAGGCGAACGCTCGCGCCTGCTGTTCGTTGGCCTGACGCTTGCCCGCTATAGCCTGCTGATGCTGGATGAGCCTACCAACCACCTGGACATGGAAGGCAAAGAGGCGCTGGCGCACACCCTTCAGCAGTTCGAAGGCGGCGTCCTGCTGGTCAGCCATGACCGTCAGTTAATTAGCCAAAGCTGCAACCGTTTCTGGCTGATTGAAGAGGGAAAACTGAGCGAGTGGCACGATGCAGAAGCGGTGTTTGAGCGGCTGCGTGAACGCGCGGGGCTGGTCACATCTAGTGCGCCTGACATCGCGGCGCCGACGGATCGCCCCTCGCCGTATGACGATCTGCTTGAACGCCTGGTCGCGCTGGAAACGCTGCTGGAAAACGATCTGGCGCGTAAGCCGAAGCATCAAAAGCCGCAGCTGCAGGCGCAATGGCGTAAAGAGATAGAGGAGATAGAAGCCCAGCTGTAAGTCTGCGCCCGGCGAGCGCCTAGCCGGGCCAGAATTTTCCCCCTTAATTATTAGAGGAACGCCGTATTCTTAATCTGAAATCGAATCAAATGATGACATTATGTTGCTGCAGCCTTGCATTACCAGGCTAATGTATTAATCCTTAAGAGGTACTACACCTGCTATGCAGATTCTTATCATGAACAAGGAGATACACATGAAGGCTGCTGTTGTCACTCAGGATCACCAGGTCAACGTTACCGAAAAAACCTTACGTCCGCTAAAGCATGGGGAAGCCCTGCTGAAGATGGAGTGCTGTGGCGTATGCCATACCGACCTCCACGTGAAGAACGGTGATTTCGGCGATAAAACCGGGGTCATCCTGGGCCATGAAGGGATTGGTATCGTGAAAGAAGTCGGCCCTGGCGTGAAGTCGCTGAAAGTCGGCGACCGCGCAAGCGTGGCCTGGTTCTTTGAAGGCTGCGGGCACTGCGAATACTGTAATTCCGGCAACGAAACCCTGTGCCGTGACGTGAAAAACGCCGGTTACTCCGTTGACGGCGGCATGGCGGAAGAGTGCATCGTCACCGCGGATTACGCGGTAAAAGTGCCGGACGGTCTGGATTCGGCGGCGGCCAGCAGCATTACCTGCGCGGGTGTCACCACCTACAAAGCAGTGAAGGTATCGGGTATTAAACCGGGCCAGTGGATTGCGATTTACGGTCTGGGCGGGCTGGGCAACCTCGCGCTGCAGTACGGCAAAAACGTCTTTAACGCCAAAGTCATCGCCCTTGACGTGAACGACGAACAGCTGAAGCTGGCGGCCAGCATGGGCGCGGACCTCACCATCAACTCCCGCAGCGAAGATGCCGCTAAAATTGTGCAGGAAAAAACTGGCGGCGCGCATGCCGCCGTCGTCACTGCCGTCGCAAAAGCGGCCTTCAACTCCGCCGTTGATGCCGTGCGTGCCGGTGGCCGCGTGGTCGCGGTTGGCCTGCCGCCGGAAGCGATGAGCCTCGATATTCCGCGCCTGGTGCTGGACGGCATTCAGGTGGTGGGTTCGCTGGTTGGCACCCGCCAGGACCTGCAGGAAGCGTTCCAGTTCGCCGCTGAAGGTAAAGTGGTGCCGAAAGTGACGATGCGTCCTATTGAGGACATCAACGCCATCTTTAAAGAGATGGAACAGGGCCAGATCCGTGGCCGTATGGTGATCGACTTACGTTCGTAATCGTTCACCGTTCATCACCGCTCCTCTCCGGGGCGGTTTTTTTATAGCCATTTTCCGGCAATCCTTATCTTAATTCCTTTGTTCCCTTGTTTTCCCCCGCGCCCGATGATGAATCCGACGCTAACAAGAAGATAACAAAGGAATTCACCATGCAAACCCCATTTCGTCTGCCGCTGCTGACGGTGCTCATTCTGACGACCACCGCAGCCTGGTCCGCTGATGCGCCGGTCAAAGGCGGCACGCTGATTTATCTGGAGCAACAGGCGCACACCAACCTCTATCCGCCCGCCGGCGGCTTCTACCCGAACGGCGGCATTCTGAACCAGATTACCGACAAACTGACGTGGCAGAACCCAAAGACGCTGCAGGTCGAACCGTGGGTGGCCGAAAGCTGGACCACCAACGCCGATAAAACCGAATACACCTTTAAACTGCGTCCCGGTATTACCTTCTCCGACGGCACGCCGCTGGATGCCAACGCCGTGGCGAAAAACTTTGATACCTACGGCTTAGGTAACAAGGCGCAGCGCCTGCCGGTGTCAGAAGTGATCAATAACTACGATCGCAGCGAAGTGGTCGACCCGCTGACCGTGAAGTTCTACTTCAAAAAACCGTCACCGGGATTCCTGCAGGGCACCGCCACCATCGGGTCGGGCCTGGTCTCGCTCAGCACGCTCAAGCGCAATTTTGAAGAGCTGGGTGACGCCCGGCATATCATTGGCTCTGGCCCGTTTGTGGTGAAGGACGAGAAGCTGGGTCGCGAAGTGACGCTGGAAGCACGTAAGGACTACCAGTGGGGGCCCAAAAATCTGGCGCAACAGGGGCCAGCCAATCTTGATGGCATCAAGTTTATCGTGACTCAGGAAGACAGCGTGCGCGTCGGCGCCCTGCTGGCCGGTCAGGCCGACTTTATTCGCCAGGTGCAGGCGTATGACGAAAAGCAGGCGACCGATCAGGGCTATAAGATCTACGCTGCCCCAACGCGCGGGGTGAACGACAGCATCAGCTTCCGCCCGGATAACCCGCTGGTCTCCGATATTCGCGTGCGCCAGGCGCTGCTGCATGCCACCAATGCAAAACAGGTGGTTGAGACCCTCTTCTCGGCTAACTATCCGCAGGCGAAGTCGGTGATTGCCGATTCCGCCGCTGGCTTTGTCGATCTCAGCGACAAATTGACCTTTGACCCGGCTAAAGCTAACCAGCTGCTGGACGAGGCGGGCTGGAAAGCGGGCAGCGACGGCATCCGCGCCAAAGATGGCCAGCGGCTGGCGCTGACGGTATATGAATCCCTGCCGCAGCCGCAAAACAAAGAGGTGCTGCAGCTGGTTGCCCAGCAGTGGCGTCAGGTGGGCGTGGCGCTGAGCGTGAAAGCCGGTGACGCAGGTAGCCGCACGCTGGATAACCTTGATCCGCTGAAGACCCCGTTAACCGTCTCCGAAGTGGGCCGCGCCGATCCTGACGTGGTGAAAAGCATGTTCTACCCCGCTAACCGCGACGCGCTGCTGCAAAAAGGCGGCTCCAGTGACAAGGTCAAAAGCTTCCGTGACGACAAGCTGAATGCGCTGCTGGTGGATATCTCCGCCGAAGTCGACCCGCAAAAACGCCTGCAGCTGACCGGCGATGCCCAGCGCTACCTGCTGGATAACGCCTACGTCATTCCGATTTTCGAGGAGCCGCAGGTCTTTGCCGGTGCGCCGTGGCTAAAAGGCGTGAATTTTGAAGCGGTCGGCCGCCCGTCGTTCTACGGCGCGTGGCTTGAGAAACACTGAGGAGCTGACGATGCGCCACGCACTTCTTCAACGCTTTGGGCACGGGCTGCTGGTACTGTGGGCCGCCTTTACCCTCTCGTTCGTGTTGCTCCAGGTGCTGCCGGGCGACGCGGTGCTGATTAAATTTCAGAACCCGGACCTGGGCTTAAGCCCGGCGCAAATCGAGGAGATGCGCGTGGCCTACGGCGCGGACAGTCCGCTGTGGCAGCAGTACGGCCACACGCTGCTGGCGATGCTGCGCGGGGATTTCGGCTACTCGTTACAGGCCGGCGTGCCGGTCAGCGAGCTGATTGCCAGCAATCTGCCGGATACCCTGAGCCTCGCCCTGCCCGCCTTTTTACTCGCGGTCCTGCTGGCGTTTGCGCTGGCCTTTGCGTCGCGTCTGCCGGGTCTGCGCTGGCTAAGTAATACTCTCCAGTCTCTACCGGTCCTGTTTATCTCCTTACCGACGTTCTGGCTGGGGATTGCCCTCATCCAGCTCTTTTCTTTCCAGCTGCGGCTGATCCCGGTGATTAACCCGACGCCGCTGCAGGGGCTGATCCTGCCGATCGTGACCGTCGCGATCCCGATCTCCGCCCCGCTGGCGCAAATCCTGATGCGCAGCCTGGACCAGGTGGCGACGCAGCCGTTTGTCGCCGTGGCCCGCGCCAAAGGGCTGAGTGAAACCGCCGTCCTGTGGCGTCACGTCACCGGCAACGCCCTGCTGCCGGTACTCAATATTGCCGGGCTGCTGCTGGGCGAGCTGATTGCCGGAGCGCTAATCACCGAAACCGTATTTGGCCGCAGCGGGCTCGGGCAGCTGACCCAGCAGGCGGTAAATAACCAGGACATCGCCGTGCTTCAGGCGGTGGTGATGATTTCCGCCCTCGGCTTTGTCCTGATCAATCTGCTGGTGGACCTGCTGATGCCGCTGCTGGATCCCCGTCTGCAAACCGTTACCGGAGGTGCATCATGAGCCTGGTCGATTACGCTGCCGCGGCGCGAAAACGCGTTCCCGGCTGGCAGGGCGTCGCGTGGCAGCCGGGACTGTGGCTGGCGTGGGCGGTGATTATTCTCGCGATTTTTGCCGCCGTAGCCCCCGGCCTGTTAACCCACTACAGCCCGATTGAGGGCATCGCCGGAGCGCAACGTCTGGCGCCGCAGGCGGGCCACTGGCTCGGCACCGATCAGCTTGGCCGCGATGTTTACACCCGTATTGTGTACGGTGCGTCCCACTCCCTGAGCGCGGCGCTCGCTGCCGTCACGATGGGGCTGGTGGTGGGCACCGGTCTCGGGGTGATCGCCGGGGCGTTCGGAGGACGCGTCGAGTCTTTCCTGATGCGTTTTGTCGACGTGCTGTTGTCCATTCCGTCTCTGCTGCTCTCGCTGACGGTCATTATTCTGCTCGGGTTTGGCACCGTTAACGCCGCCATTGCCGTCGGCGTGGCTTCCATTGCCAGCTTCGCCCGCCTCGCGCGCGGTGAAGTGGTGCGCATCCGCCATACGGATTATGTCGAGGCGGCGTTTGGCAGCGGCGGGACGTTCCTGGCGGTGCTGTGGCGACATACCCTGCCCAACGCCTTAACCGCCGTCCTTGCCTTTGCCACGCTGCAGTTTGGTCAGGCCATTCTGGCCCTCTCCACGCTGAGCTTTCTCGGCTACGGCACCCCGCCGCCCGTTCCGGAATGGGGCTTATTGATCGCCGAAGGCCGTAACTATCTCTCTACCGCCTGGTGGCTAACCACCTTCCCCGGCGTGGTCGTCATCGCCGTCGTGCTTGCCACCAACCGTATCAGCCAGCAGTTCAGCGGAGGCCTGAAATGACCGTACTCTCGGTAGAAAACCTGACCATCAGCTACCGTACCGCGCGCCGGTGGCGCGAGGTGGTGCATAACGTCAGCTTCACCCTCCGGCGGGGGGAAATGCTGGCCTTTGTCGGCGAATCCGGTTCCGGCAAAACGACCACGGCACAGGCGATCATTGGCCTGCTGGCGGATAACGCCCGTCGGGATGCGGGGAAAATCGTGCTCAACGGCGAGGAGATTAGCCGGTGGTCAGCGAAGCGTCTCGATACCCTTCGCGGCGCGCGAATCAGCCTGGTTCCGCAGGATCCGGGTAATTCACTCAATCCGGTAAAGACGATCGGCGCGCAGGTCGGGGAAATTATTCAGCTGCACCAGAAGGTGACTCACGCCCAACGCGACGAGCAGGTGCTCGCCCTGCTGAAAAAGGTCGGCCTGAGCCACCCCGAACAGCGCATGAAGCAGTATCCGCATCAGCTCTCCGGCGGGATGAAACAGCGCGTGCTGATTGCCATCGCCATTGCCCTGAGCCCGGACGTCATCATTGCCGATGAACCCACCAGCGCGCTGGACGTGACGGTGCAAAAACGCATTCTCGACCTGCTGGATATCCTGCGCCGGGAATCGGGCACCGCCGTTCTGTTTGTCACCCACGATCTGGCCCTGGCAGCCCAGCGCGCGGACAGGCTGCTGGTGTTTCGCAACGGTGAGGTTCAGGAGCATGGCGACACCGCCGATATCGTCCGCACGCCGCAGCACGCCTACACCCGTCAGCTGCTGAGCGATCTTCAGGGCCAGCGCCTGACCATCGCCCCGGTAGCGGGCCTTCCGCTGGCGTCACCGGCCATTCGCGCCCGCGCCATCAGCAAACGGTTCTCGCTGGGTAAAGGTCATCAGCTGCAGGCGCTGGATCGGGTGACGTTTGACGTCAGACGCGGCAGCACGCACGCGCTGGTCGGTGAATCCGGCTCCGGGAAAACCACCCTCGCCCGTATTTTGCTGGGCTTTGAACAGGCGGACAGCGGACAGGTCATTATTGATGACATTGATGCCACCGACCTCAGCCGCGAGGCCCGCCGTCAGCTGCGCCAGAAGATCCAGTTTGTTTACCAGAACCCGTTCGCCTCTCTCGACCCGCGTCAGACGCTGTTCGAGATCATCGAAGAGCCCCTGAAGAACTTTTCTCGCCTCGCCAAGGCGGAGCGAAAGGCCCGGGTGGAGACCGTGGCGCAGCGGGTTGCCCTGCCCGTCGAACTCCTGACCCGCACCGCCAGAGAGCTTTCAGGCGGGCAGCGCCAGCGCGTGGCCATCGCCCGGGCGCTGATCCTGGAGCCGACCATTCTGGTGCTGGACGAAGCCACCTCCGCGCTGGACGTCACCGTCCAGGCGCAGATCCTGGCGCTGCTTCAGCAGCTGCAGCAGCAGCTGGGATTAACCTACCTGTTCATCACGCACGATCTCTCTACCGTTCGCCGGATCGCCCACAGCGTCACGGTGCTGCGCAGCGGTCAGGTGGTCGAACACGGTGACGTCGAGACCTTATTCACATCACCGCAGAACGACTATACCCGCGAGCTGATTGCCGCCATTCCCCATTTTTCACCCGCTACGGAGGAGTTCGCATGACGCGAAAACGCCTGGGATTTTTCACCCGCCTGCTTGACGACGCCACGCCGAAAGAGCGCTATCGACTGGCTACAGAACAGATCCGCCACGCTGAACGCCACGGTTTTGACAGCGCCTGGATTGCCCAGCACCACTTCCATGAGAATGAAGGCGGCCTGCCGTCGCCGCTGCTGTTTCTGGCCCACGTTGCGGCGCATGCCGAAACCATTCGGCTGGGCACGGCCATCATCACCCTGCCGATGGAAAACCCGCTGCGCGTGGCGGAAGATGCGGCGGTGCTGGATTTACTCGCCGATGGACGTCTCGAAGTCGGTTTTGGTTCGGGCGGCACGCCGACCTCTTTCCTGCCGTTCGGACTGACGTTTGAACAGCGCGGCGCGGCCTTTGCCGACCATTTACATGTGATCCAGAGCGCCTGGCGCGGGGATTCGCTTACCCATCCGGATAACCACCTCTACCCGCCAGCGCCACAGCTGGCTGACAGGATCTGGATTGCCACCTTTTCCGTCGACGGCGCCGTTCGCGCCGCGCGGGCCGGACACGGTTTGATGCTCTCCCGCACGCAGCCGCGTCCGGCAGACCAGTTGGATCTCACGCTCGACGCGATCCAGAACCCGATTGTGGATGCCTACCTTGAGGCTCTGCCTGCCGGTATCGCACCGCGTATTCTGGCCTCCCGTACGGCATTCGTCGCCGACAGCGATGACTATGCGCTGAAGGTTGCGACGCCGGGTCTCGCCAGACAGGCCCAGCAGCATCGCGCTGCCGGACACGCGGTTAAAGGTGACACCGTCACCGATTTTCGTCGCCAGTTCGACGCCCACATCGGTTCGCCCGAGACGGTGCTGCGTTCGCTGCAGGCCGATTCCGTTCTCCGGCGCGCCACGGACATCTCATTCCAGGTCCATTCGGTCGAGCCCACCCATCGAGACACCCTGCGCTCCATCGAACTGATCGCCGAACATATTGCCCCCCACATCCTTTGAGGAGACACCTATGTCATTAAGTCACGACATTCTCGCCGAGCTGGCGGAAATCAAACCCGGTTCCCCTCTGGCAGAGGCGCGCGCCACGCGGGACGCCGCCACGCGCCACGCCCAGGGCAGCTACGAAATCTTATTTACCCAGCAGGATAGCGATTTTGCGCTGGACGAGCGCTTCGCCGTCGCGGCAAAAGTTGCCAGGTGGCACAACGCGGAGGCGCTGGCCGCGCACTATGCGGGATTTGGCCTGGCAGACCCGACCTCAGACCGTCTGACCCCGGCGCTGAATTTCGCGCGCCTGCTGACCTTCTCCCCCGTCGAAGCCACGCCGACATCGTTAAGGGCGCTGATCCAGGCGGGTTGGAGCAAGGAAGGCATCGTGACCTTGGCGCAGCTTATCGCCTTTGTCAGCTTCCAGAGCCGACTGATTGCCGGGCTGCGGCTGCTGAACGACAGGCCCGTCGCCACAAGCGATGCGCCGTTAGCGGCGGGCGTCTGGCACACGACCGCCACCACGGCCACCGGGAAGGCGGCTCCCGTCGCCTTCACCCAGCAGGAGCTGGGCTGGGAGCCGTGGATCGCCGCCAAACCGCTGGCGGATTTTCGTGATGACGAGGTTGCTATACTGGCGAAGTTTGGCCACACCGATTCCGACTATTTCCGCCTGCTGGGGCGCAACCTGCCGGTGCTTGAACAGCGCACGCTAACGGATAAAGGGATTTTTTATACACCGGGAGGATTACCGCGCGCCGAACGCGAGCTGGCGGCAACGGTCACCAGTAAAATCAACGGCTGCATTTACTGCGCATCTGTCCATGCGCGGAAAGCCAGCCAGCTGTCTAAGGATGACGCGGCGGTAGAGGCCCTGCTGGCCGTGCGTCCGGGACAGTCCCTGAGCGAGGGGCAGTCTGCGCGCTGGCAGGCGGAGATTAATTTTGCCGCGGCGCTGTCAGTTACGCCGCCTGCCGCCACGCCGCTGCACCTTGCCGCGCTGGAAAAAGAGGGGCTGGACACCTTAGCCCAGCTTGATCTGGTACAGTCCGCCGCGTTCTTCGCCTGGGCCAACCGCCTGATGCTGACCCTGGGCGAGCCCTGGCTAGCCTGATTTCCATAAGGCTAGCGCGCGAGCGTTAGCCTGAGCCTGCCTGGCCCGCAGGTAACCGTAGATCAGTAATGCACTCATGGCCGAGAACGAGAGTAACGCCGCAGGCAGCGTGACGTAGCGCCAGCTAAAGCCGAGGGTAATCATCATCCCACCAAAGTACGCTCCGATCGCGCTGCCGAGATTAAACGCCATCTGCCCTCCGGCCGCCCCCAGCATCTCGCCGCCCTTCGCATTTTGCAGAAGCAGGATTTGCAGCGGCGCGGAGAGCGCAAACAGCCCGGCACAGCAGATAAAGCCCATCACCAGCGAGGCCGTTTTCAGTTCACCGCAGGCAAAAAGCAGCAGCAGCGAGGCGACAATCACCATGTCGGTAGTCGCCGCAATGCGCAGCGGGCTAAAGCGCCCCGAGAGCTTGCCGCTCAACAGATTGCCCAACACCATGCCAAGGCCCATCAGCATCATGATGATCGTCATCATGCCTTCGGAGAAGCCAGAAACGTTGACCATAAACGGTTTGACGAAGCTGAACCACGCGAATACACCGGCGTTACCAAACATGGTAGCGGCAAAAATCAGCCAGGGCTCCGGTTTCTTCAGGAACTGGAACTGCTCGGTCAGTTTAATTTCTGATTTGTCATGAATGTCCGGCACCCAGATCAGCACCGAGAGGATCACCAGCGCATCGAACAGGGCTATCAGGAAAAAGGTATAACGCCAGCTGAACTGGTGCCCCAGCCAGGTGCCGAGCGGCACACCCACCAGGTTGGCGACGGTCATTCCGGCGATCATCCCGGCCACCGCGACCGTCACCTTCCCCGGCGGCGCAATTTTGGAGAGGATTATCGCCCCGACGCCGAAAATCGCGCCGTGCGGAAAACCGGAAATCAGCCGCCCCAGCGCCAGCCAGAAATATGACGTAGAAAACGTAAACAGGGCGTTGCCAACAGCGCACATCGCCACCAGAAACAGCAGCGTGGTTTTTAACGAGAACTTGCCGGAGAAGAGCGCCACAATCGGGGCGCCAATCACCACGCCGAAGGCATAAAACGAGATCATATTCCCGGCGGAGGGAATCGAAATACCGGTGTCATGCGCCAGCTCGGTTAACACGCCCATGATGCCAAATTCAGCCATGCCCAGGCCAAATGTGCCAAGCGCCAACGAAAATATTGTCTTTTTCATACCTCAACCACGGGTTAATCACTCGCAGCGGGCATTATTGAATAATCTTGTATGGTGAGCCAGTTCAAATCAGATGGCTGACAGGTTAATCCATTGATTCAGGAGTTTTCTCCAACTGCTACGCGGTGGGATTGGCAAACAAAAAGCCCCGGCAGGCGTCAGGGCTTTAAAGGGTTTAAGGTCTGGCTTTTACGGTGTGCTTTCTGCCGCTGCTTTAGCGCATGTAATCGCGCCAGCATTGAAAATAGGATGCTCATGATTGTTCGTTACGTCACGAACGCGGTAGATTTTCCATGCATCATCTTCACGACGAAGAAATACCTCAAGATGGATGCTTCTCCCGTTACCCGCCCCTTCAATGACGTGGACTACTTCACCGTTTAAAAATGGTCTGGCGTTTTCCACTCGTAACGCAGGTATCCATTCACGGGAGTAATCTTGTGTATACGTAAAATAGTCAGACTCTATTAACTCTTGTTCAGAGATTTCCTGAATAGCATTGATACGAGCAATAGTATCAGCAGAAACATATTTACGCAGTTCGTCGGCAGGATAAGGCCTGGCTTCATCGCTGCCGAATACGGAAAGATAGGATTTATAAAATGATTCAGTAGCGTCTTGTGCACTACGTTCTTGATTAGCAGCCGAACTACATCCCACCAGCAACATAACGAATGATAACAATATCCTTTTCATCAATGCATCCTGTAAATTTTAAAGGATGGTTGCATTTTGCGGTATCCAGGCCCCGGATACATACTTTTTTGAACGAAATCAGAAATCCATTGTGTACCGTCATACATAGTCATGTGACCTATGCCATTTCCACCAGGGTATGGCTGTATCACGGCCACATCACCAGCAATTAACGTTGAACCGGGCGGCAGCTCACTGAATCCAGCACGTAATAATTCAACCCCATAATCTTTTGCATAATCTGTGTTCGCTACCTTAACACCGCCAGCCAGAATGGCAAGGCGGGTAAACTTAGCACATTCACTATGAGAGCGTCCCAGAGCGTGTGAACGGAGATACGAAACCGCAGCGTCTTTATTCCAACTCATTCTTAGTTCCTTTAAGTAAATAAGAATGAAATTATCACATTAACCACATACAGAGCGCGGGATTAAATGTGCTGATTTTATTGCATCTGCATAGGGAAACAGGTGCTAAGCACCTTCGTTAATACCTCTGTATCTGCTTAAAAAAGTGTCGTGACATTAATTACCTAAAAACAATACGCATAATATCAGGTGGATTACACTTCATAGTGCGGCCTCGCTTTTTCCGTGCCGAACAACCTGAGGATGACAATCATGGGAAGCAAAAAGAAAACCCCTGTCGCTGTTGATGTCGTATCGAATGCACCGCTTAAGACCAAAGAGTATGAAAAAGAGCTCCGCCGCCTGCACGTCGAACTGGTTAAGCTCCAGCAGTGGGTCGTCGCCAAAGGGTTAAAAGTGTGTATTGTTTTTGAAGGACGCGATGGCGCCGGCAAAGGCGGCACCATTAAAGCGATCACCGAGCGCGTCAGCCCGCGCGTGTTTCGCGTTGTTGCGCTCCCTGCCCCGACGGAAAAAGAAAAAAGCCAGCTCTACTTCCAGCGCTATGTGCCCCACCTGCCTTCGGCGGGCGAAATCGTGATCTTCGATCGCAGCTGGTATAACCGCGCGGGCGTGGAACGGGTGATGGGGTTCTGCACGGAAGAACAGGCGGAGAAATTTTTAGACGGCGCGCCGGTTATGGAAAAAGCGATGGTTGATGCCGGCATTATCCTGCTGAAATACTGGCTGGAGGTGACGCCGAAAGAGCAGGAGCGCCGCCTGCGCGACCGTATTAACGATGGGCGTAAGATCTGGAAGCTGTCGCCGATGGATATTAAATCCTTTAACCTTTGGGACGAGTACACCCGCGCGCGCGACGCCATGTTTGAAGCCACCGACACCGCCTGGGCGCCGTGGTTTGTGGCGCGTTCAGAGGATAAAAAACGCGTGCGCCTGAATATTATTTCGCATCTGCTTTCGCAGATCCCGTATAAAGAAATTCACGTCGACAAGGTGGATTTACCGAAGCGCAAAATCGGCAAAGTCAAACCCACGAAATACCCGTTCCGGTATGTGGAGGAGCGATTCTGAAATAGCAGAGGTAGGTCCGCGCAAGCGCAGCGCCGCCGGGCAGAGCCGACGGCGCAGGTTTTACTTCATCCCTTCCGTACTTTCCTGTTTCGCCTCCAGCCGTTCCACATCACGATACCAGCGCGGGTGGTGTTTCTGCGCCCAGCGGTGGCTCACCTTCCCTTCAATCATGCCTTTAATCGATCCTTTCACCCAGAACGCCATATACATATGGATCAGGATGGCATGAATCAGGATGATGGCCGACGTCGCGTGGATCAGCAGCGCGTAGCGAATCACCTGTATCGGGAAGTAGTGTGCAAAATACGGACGCCAGATCATCACCCCGGTCACCAGCAGCACAAAAATCATGCTCATGATGGTCCAGAACATCATCTTCTGCCCGGCGTTGTATTTCCCCACCTTCGCGACTTTGTGCTCGTTACCCTTCAGGACTTCAACGATCCCTTTCACCCACGGGATATCCTGCTTGTCCGGAATATTGTGATGAACGAAGCGCACGAACATAAACATCAGCACCACGAAAATCAGCACGCCGAAGAACGGGTGCAGAATGCGCCCCATCTGCGGCGTACCGAAGGTTTCGGTCAGCCACTGCAGCGTCGGGAAGAAGAACGAAATTCCCGATACCGCCACCAGGAAGAAGCAGATCACTACCGTCCAGTGGCAGGCGCGATCGACAAATTTGGTGCGCACTATCATTTTCGACTTACTCATGATGCTCCTCCTCGTCGTCATCCACCTCTTTGTTTGGCCCGATACCGATGTAGTGATAAATCAGCCCGGCAAAGGTAGCGATAAAGCCCGCCGCGGAGAGCGGCTTGAGCGCACCTTTCCACAGGTTGATGGAGGTATCGATCGCCGGATCCTTCGGCAGATTGTGGTACAGCTCCGGCTGGTCGCTATGGTGCAGCACATACATCACGTGCGTACCGCCCACGCCCTGCGGGTTGTAAACGCCCGCTTTGTCGTAGCCCCGCGCTTTGAGCTTATCGACGCGTTCCTGCGCCACGTCCAGCATCTCTTTTTTGGTGCCAAAGTGAATGGCGCCGGTTGGACAGGTCTTCACGCAGGCAGGCTCCTGCCCGACGCTGACGCGGTCCACGCACAGGGTGCATTTGTATACCCGGTTATCCTCTTTATTGAGGCGCGGGATATTAAACGGGCAGCCCGCGATGCAGTACCCGCAGCCGATGCAGTTGTCCTGCTGGAAATCGACGATCCCGTTGGCGTACTGGATAATTGCCCCGGCAGACGGGCACGCCTTCAGGCAGCCCGGATCTTCACAGTGCATGCAGCCGTCCTTGCGGATCAGCCACTCCAGCCTGCCGTTCTGGCCGGTTTCGCTAAAGCGCATCACCGTCCAGGATTTGGCACTCAGATCCGCCGGATTGTCGTACACCCCAACGCAGTGCCCTACCTCGTCGCGAATATCGTTCCACTCCGAACAGGCCACCTGACAGGCCTTACAGCCCACGCAGGAGGAGACGTCGATAAGCTTGGCGACCTCTGCCTTGTAGTCCCGCGCGCGAGGCGCGGGAGTGATCGGGTTGGTCGCGGAGCGTTTAATTATGTCTTGTGTTTCCATCGCCATTTAATCGCTCCTTACGCTTTCTCGATGTTGACCAGAAACGCTTTATACTCCGGCGTTTGCGAGTTGGAATCGCCGACGTTTGGCGTCAGGGTATTGGCGATGTAGCCTTTCTGCGCCACCCCTTCAAAGCCCCAGTGCAACGGGATACCAACGGTTTCCACCTGCTGGCCGTGCACGTTCAGCGACTGCAGGCGGCGGGTGACCACCGCCACCGCGCGGATAAAGCCGCGCTTGCTGCTCACCTTCACGCGGTCGCCGTTGGCGATGCCTTTCGCCTTCGCCAGCGTTTCGCTTATCTCCACAAACTGTTCCGGCTGCGCGATGGCGTTAAGCCGCGCGTGCTTGGTCCAGGTATGGAAATGCTCGGTCAGGCGGTAGGTCGTCCCTACATACGGGAACTTGTCCTTTTTGCCCAGGCGCAGCACGTCGTCTTCGTAGATCCGCACCACCGGGCTTGAGACCACGTTCGGGTGCAGCGGGTTGGTGCCGAGCGGCGTTTCCATCGGCTCGTAGTGTTCCGGGAACGGCCCTTCCGCCAGCTTGTTGAGGGCGAACAGGCGCCCCAGCCCTTCCGGCTGCATGATAAACGGCCCGGTGTTGCTGCCCGGCGCGGCGGTGCTGTAGTCCGGGATATCGTTCCCCGTCCACTTCGCCCCGTTCCACTGGATCAACATCCGTTTCGGATCCCACGGCTTGCCGTTCACGTCGGCGGACGCACGGTTGTACAGCACGCGACGGTTCAGCGGCCATGCCCAAGCCCAGCCCAGCGTGTTGCCCAGGCCTGACGGGTCAGCGTTGTCGCGGTTGGCCATCTGGTTACCCTGCTCCGTCCAGCTGCCGGTGTAGATCCAGCAGGATGATGCCGTGGTACCGTCGTCACGCAGCAGCGCGAAGCTGTTCAGCAGCTGGCCTTTCTTCGCCACCAGGTTGCCGTTGGCGTCGTAGAGATCCGCCAGCGCCACGCCGTTGTTCTCTTTCGCGACTTCCTCAGACTCGGGACGATCCGGCTGCTTGTAGTGCCAGCTCATCTTCAGCAGCGGCTCAGCGCCTTTGCCGCCTTCGGTGCGGTACATTTCGCGCAGGCGGTGGTAAATCCCGGCCAGGATTTCGCCGTCGTTTCGCGCTTCGCCCGGGGCGTCCTGCCCTTTCCAGTGCCACTGCAGCCAGCGGCCAGAGTTGGCAATGGAGCCGTCCTCTTCCGCAAAGCAGGTGGACGGCAGGCGGAACACTTCGGTCTGAATCGAGGCCGGATCGACATCGTTAGATTCCCCGTGGTTCTGCCAGAAGGTGGAGGTCTCGGTCACCAGCGGATCGATAACGACCATGTACTTCAGCTTGCTCAGGCTGCGAACGACTTTGTTTTTATCCGGGAAGGACGCAACAGGGTTAAAGCCCTGGCAGATGTACCCCGTCACCTCGCCCTTATCCATCATGTTGAAATACTTGATAACGTCGTAAGCCTGATCCCACTTCGGCAGCCACTCAAAGCCCCAGTCGTTCTCTTTCTGCGCCGCATCGCCGTAGAAGGATTTCATCAGGCTGACGTAGAATTTCGGATAGTTGCTCCAGTAGTTCACCTGATCCGGCAGCGTCGCTTTTGGCGTGTTCGCCGCCAGATAGCTTTGCAAATCCGTCTGTTTTTCAGACGGCAGCGTCAGATAGCCCGGCAGGCTGGTGGAGAGCAGACCGAGATCGGTCAGGCCCTGAATGTTTGAGTGGCCGCGCAGCGCGTTCACGCCGCCCC
The DNA here is from genome assembly GCF_019584165.1 of Enterobacter sp. EC_64. Classification (NCBI taxonomy): domain Bacteria; kingdom Pseudomonadati; phylum Pseudomonadota; class Gammaproteobacteria; order Enterobacterales; family Enterobacteriaceae; genus Enterobacter; species Enterobacter sp. EC_64. Next base: position 29,544 of record NZ_VDAS01000007.1, on the reverse strand, counting down.
CCGCCATGCCCATGTTGCCGAGCAGCAGCTGGATCATCGCCATGGTACGGATGTTCTGCGCGCCCACGGTGTGCTGCGTCCAGCCCAGCGCGTACAGGAACGTGGTGGTTCTGTCGGCGGCGCTGGTGGAAGCCAGCACTTCACACACCTTCAGGAAGTCCGCTTTCGGCGTGCCGCAGATGTTCTCCACGACGTCCGGCGTATAGCGGGAAACATGCTGCTTCAGCAGGTTCCACACGCAGCGCGGATGCGTGAGCGTTTCATCGCGCATCGCATAGCCGTTTTCATCGAACTGATAGTTCCAGGACGTTTTATCGTACTGGCGTTTTTCGGCGCCATAGCCGCTAAACAGCCCGTCTTCGAAGGCAAAATCATCCCGCACCAGCAGGTTCGCGTTGGTGTAGTGCTTAACGTATTCCGCGTTAATTTTGTTGTTTTCGATCAGGTACAGCAGCACGCCGGACAGGAACGTAATGTCCGTACCGGAGCGGATCGGCGCATAGATATCGGCCACCGATGCCGTACGCGTAAAGCGCGGATCGACGACGATAAGCGTCGCATCGTTGTTGTTTTTCGCTTCCATCGCCCAGCGGAACCCCACCGGATGGGCTTCAGCGGCGTTACCGCCCATCACCACCACGACGTTCGCGTTTTTGATATCAACCCAGTGGTTGGTCATCGCACCGCGACCAAATGTTGGAGCAAGACTTGCTACCGTTGGTCCGTGTCAGACGCGCGCCTGGTTGTCTACCGCCAGCATGCCGAGCGAGCGCACAAATTTTTGCGTCAGCATGCCGGTTTCATTACTGGCCGCCGAGGCGCATAGCATGCCGGTGGAAAGCCAGCGGTTGACCGTCACGCCCTGCGCATTCTTTTCAATAAAGTTGGCGTCGCGGTCGGCTTTCATCAATTTCGCAATACGGGAGAAGGCCTCATCCCAGGAGATACGCTGCCATTTGTCGGAGCCCGGCGCGCGGTATTCGGGGTAGCGCAGGCGGTTTTCGCTGTGGACGTAGTCCAGCAGCCCCGCCCCTTTCGGGCATAACGCCCCGCGGCTCACCGGATGATCCGGATCCCCTTCAATGTGATAAATCGCTTCTCTGGCGTTCTTCGCGCCATCGCCCAGGCTATACATTAAAAGCCCACAACCCACGGAGCAGTATGTGCAGGTGTTACGGATCTCTTTGGCGCGCAGCAGTTTATAGTTGCGTGCCTGAGCCAGCGCCATTTTGGGAGCAAATCCCAGCATTGCGGCTGTTGTTCCGGCCATACCGCCCGCGCAGATTTTAAAAAATTGTCTGCGGCTGACGTCCATTGCTGTCCTCGTTATCTGAAAAGACTTCGCGCCGCAAACTAACAGCAAAGCCCCTGATTTTTTTGCGTCAAATCAAGGTCATCAGCCTTCCCCCCCTTAATAGTCACCTCCGCAACGTTTCATTACCCCTTTTTGATTAACGGCTTAAGAGAATAATTCACGACAGCGACAGGCGTAATGCGATACATTTTTCCTTTAGTTTTTATTGTGATGGCGAGTAATGGACAGAAAGAGAGCAACGCTTATTGGGCTGGCGGCAATACTGCTATGGAGCACCATGGTCGGCCTTATTCGCAGCGTGAGTGAGGGATTGGGCCCTGTTGGCGGTGCCGCGATGATTTACACCCTCAGCGGATTACTGTGTCTGGTGACGGTAGGATTTCCTGATATCCGACGGTTTTCTCCCCGCTATCTTATTGCCGGCAGCGTTTTATTTGTCAGCTACGAAATATGTCTGGCGCTGTCGCTGGGCTATGCCGCCACGCGCGCGCAGGCGATTGAAGTCGGTATGGTCAATTACCTTTGGCCGAGCCTGACGATCGTATTTGCGATTTTGTTCAACGGGCAAAAATCTACCCTGTGGGTGATCCCCGGCTTGCTCATTTCGCTGCTGGGCGTGTGCTGGGTATTGGGCGGCGAAGAAGGATTACACCTTGAGGAAATAACCCGCAATGTCGTTTCCAGCCCTCTGAGCTATGCGCTGGCGTTTGCCGGGGCCTTTATCTGGGCCGCCTATTGCACCGTCACCAGCAAATTTGCGAAAGGGCAAAATGGCATCACCCTGTTTGTTTTGCTGACCGCGCTGAGTCTGTGGGTGAAATATGCCCTGAGCGATCAGCCCGACATGGTGTTCACGCTTCCGGTAGCAGTGAAGCTGGTTATGTGCGGTATCGCGCTTGGGTTTGGTTACGCCGCCTGGAATATTGGCATCCTGCACGGTAACGTCACGGTTCTGGCTGCCGTATCCTATTTTACCCCCGTGCTTTCTGCCGCGCTTGCCGCCGCGGTGCTAAGCTCCCCCCTATCATTCTCGTTCTGGCAAGGCGCGCTGATGGTCTGCGCCGGGTCGTTGCTCTGCTGGTACGCCACACGAAAATAACGCTGCTCGACTGGCCGGGGGAATTTCAACCCGGCAACATAATTAACATAAATTTAAAATGTGATCAGACATCAGAATATTTATCATGATAATAGAGCATCTGTTTAAGTTCGGTTTATATTGAACGCCTTCTGTAAAGCCACCTGAAGCGAGTTGACACAAACTGACAACCCAATGAAATTAGTGAGTGATGAATATTAACGCTCTGGATAGCATGGCGTGCAATAATTCAGCTCTGACAGTTTTATGATAATATGCGGAATAGACGCTGAAAAATTAAAACAACCCATTGTTTTTAAAGAAAAGTAGCAATACCACCCTCATTAAACCCTCGGAAATTGCGAAATTTAACGCGATAAACAAAAACCATCAGAAATTATAGTAAAAGCAATAATCCCACTGACTAAATAACTATTAATCGTATAAATTCCGACCATATTGTTTGAATGATCGCCTTCTCACACGATCGAGATCACACTAATTGAAATTATCTCTAATATTTTGAAACTTATTATTGAAATAAGACTACGAGATTTTTAAGAATAGCATGCCATTGACGAACAGCCTCGTTTAGAAATCGTTCAAAGTGGTTCAGGAAATACCGAAAAAAATTATAAGGAACATTTAAGATGAAACTTAAATTAGTTGCAGTGGCAGTCACTTCCATGCTGGCAGCAGGCGTTGTTAACGCTGCCGAAATTTACAACAAAGACGGTAACAAACTGGATCTGTACGGTAAAGTGACAGGTCTGCACTATTTCTCTGATGATGCTGGCGCAGATGGCGATAAAACCTACATGCGTATCGGCTTCAAGGGTGAAACCCAGGTTAACGATCAGCTGTCCGGTTACGGCCAGTGGGAATACCAGATTCAGGGCAACAAAGACGAAGGCGACAACCAGTCCTGGACTCGTGTGGCGTTTGCAGGTCTGAAGTTCGCGGAAGCAGGTTCATTCGATTATGGTCGTAACTACGGCGTGATTTACGACGTGACCTCCTGGACCGACGTTCTGCCAGAATTCGGCGGTGACACCTACGGTGCCGACAACTTCCTGCAGTCTCGTGCTAACGGCGTGGCAACCTACCGTAATCAGGACTTCTTCGGTTTGGTTGACGGCCTGAACTTTGCTCTGCAGTATCAGGGTAAAAACGGCAGCGTAAGTGGTGAAAACACCAGCGGCCGCAGCCTGCTGAACCAGAACGGTGACGGCTATGGCGCATCCCTGACTTACGATCTGGGCGAAGGCTTCAGCGTAGGTGGTGCAATGTCTTCCTCCCGTCGTACCGCTGACCAGAATGCGGCTGGCGTATACGGTGAAGGCGACCGCGCAGAAGTATACAGCGGCGGTGTGAAATACGACGCGAACAACATTTACCTCGCGGCACAGTACTCTCAGACCTACAATGCAACCCGTTTCGGTACCTCTAACAACAAGCGTACCGACATTTACGGCTTTGCAAATAAGGCGCAAAACTTCGAAGTTGTGGCCCAGTATCAGTTCGACTTTGGCCTGCGTCCGTCTATCGCTTACCTGCAGTCTAAAGGCAAAGACATCGAAAACTTCGGCGACCAGGATCTGGTGAAATACATCGATGTTGGCACGACCTATTATTTTAACAAAAACATGTCCACCTACGTGGATTACAAAATCAACCTGCTCGATGACAACACGTTCACTCGCCAGGCAGGCATCGGTACCGACAACATCGTAGCGCTGGGTCTGACCTACCAGTTCTAAATCTTGTCTCTCCAAAAGCCAGCTGAACAGCTGGCTTTTTTATCGCCCTCTTTTACCCGCCAGACGACTCCCCGCCCGCTGCCCGCCGCAGCCAGTTTTGCAGCAGCTTGCCGTCCTCGGTCATCTCTGAATCTGAGCGCACGCAGAGGTAGTAGTCGCGTCCGTCATCAATCGGTAGGTCAAAGATCTTTACCAGATCGCCGCTCTCAAGATACGGCGCAATCAGCGGCTCCCGCATCAGCGCGCACCCCAGACCCGCCTGTACGCCCGCCAGCGTCAGCAGACCGTCCTCAAACATTGGACCGCTGCGGCGAACGGGACGCTTCACCCCCTGCTGTACAAACCACTGCGCCCACGTCGTGCGCTCCTCATCGTGCAGCAGCGGCATCTGCAGCAGTTGCTCAGGCGTGTCGATATGGCCGTGAATGCGCAAAAACGCGCGGCTGCACACCGGCACCATCTGTCCGGAAATCAGCTTTTCACTCTGATAGCCCGCCCACTGGCCGTTGCCAAAACGAATCGACATATCCGACGCGTCGCTCAGATAGTTACGATGGTTGGCATACACCACATTGATCTCGGTTTGGGGATTGGCGCGCATGAACGCAGGCAAGCGCGGGATAAACCACCCCATACCAAAAAGCGGGATCAGGCTGATGGTGACCTGACGCGTTTGCGCCTGCTCCGCCAGATGCTCCGTCGCCTGGCGCAGCACGTTAAACGCCGCACGGATCGAGCGGTAATATTCCCGCCCGTGCTGGCTCAGCACCAGCCTGCGCCCCTGACGCTCCGTCAGCGGCATTTGCAGGTACCCTTCGAGCACCCTGAGCTGATGGCTGACGGCCGACGGAGAAATGTCCAGCTCCTGCGCGGCCAGCGTGACGCTGCCCAGCCGGGCGATGGCCTCAAAGGCACGCACAGCCCGAAGCGGCGGATCGTTTGCAAGGCGACTTTCTGCATACGCAGGCAGGCCAACCAATTGTTCTGTTTTATTCATATGTTGATTTCTTTAGGCTTTTCACCCAAAAACAGGTCTTCATTATATTTATATAAATCATAAAGATAGAACAATATCTATTTATCATAAGAAATAATAGATGTGTATTTTACAATTTTATTCATTTATTGGATGGTAGTCGCAGAACGAGCACTTTGCGGGTACAGACGTTGGATACACTCATACAACAACTGATCAACGGTGTGATGCTGGGAAGCATCTACGCGCTGATCGCGCTGGGCTATACCATGGTGTATGGCATTTTGCGCATTATTAACTTTGCTCACGGCGATATTCTGATGGTCGGCGCGCTCACCACGCTCTCCGCCATTAACGCCCTGAATACCACCTTCCCGCATATGCCGCAGCTGTTGCAGCTCGGCGTTGCCCTGATGATTGCCATGGCCGTCTGCGCCCTGCTGGCGATGGCCGTGGAACGCTTTGCCTACCGTCGACTGCGCAACGCGCCGCGCCTCGCGCCGCTGATCTCGGGTATCGGCGTTTCAGTCCTGCTGCAAACCGTGGCGATGATTATCTGGACGCGCAACCCGCTGATGTTCCCGCAGATCCTGCCGATGGACCCTATCGCCGTCACGTCCGGCAGCGAAGCGCATCCTCCTGCCATCGTCACCGTCACCGGTATCGTCACCGTTGTCCTGGCGCTGGCGGTGATGACCGGGCTGTGGCTGCTGGTGGAATACACCCGTCTGGGGCGCGGCATGCGCGCCGTGGCGGAAAACCCACGCGTGGCCACGCTGATGGGGGTTAACCCAAACGCCATTATTACCCTGACGTTTGCCATTGGCGGCGTATTTGCCGCGCTGGCAGGCGTGATGATGGCCAGCAACTACGGTAACGCCAGCTTCTCGATGGGCTTTTTGCCCGGGATCAAGGCCTTTACCGCCGCCGTGCTGGGGGGCATTGGCAACATTCGGGGCGCCATGATTGGCGGCATCCTGCTCGGCATTATCGAAGCGCTGGGCGCAGGCTACCTGGGTAAACTGACCCACGGCGTATTTGGCAGCAACTATCAGGATGTCTTTGCCTTTATGGTGCTGATCCTGGTGCTGGTCTTCCGTCCGGCTGGCCTGCTGGGCGAGCGCGTGGCGAACAGGGCGTAAGGAATTCCATGACAACACTTCAACTCCAGACCCCGGCGACGACGCGCAAATTCTGGTCAGGCATGAGCCTGTTCTGCCTCGCGCTGCTGATTGCGCCCGTGGTGGCCACGCAGCTAGGCGGCAACTACTGGGTGCGCGTCATCGACTTCGCCCTGCTCTACATCATGCTGGCGCTCGGGCTTAACATTGTGGTGGGCTATACCGGCCTGCTGGACATGGGCTTTATCGCCTTTTACGCGGTCGGCGCCTACCTCGCGGCACTGATGGCTTCCCCGCACCTGCTGGAGGTGTTCCCGATCCTCGGCGTCTGGTTCCCGGAGGGGCTGCATACCTCGTATCTGCTCATTATTCCGCTGGCCGCCCTCGTCGCGGCCGTCTGCGGGATTTTACTCGGTGCTCCTACGCTCAAGCTGCGCGGGGACTACCTGGCGATAGTGACCCTCGGCTTTGGCGAAATTATCCGCATCCTGATGCGTAACCTCGACCGTCCGGTGAACATCACCAACGGCGCAAAGGGCATAACCGGAGTGGATACGCTGAACCTGTTCGGCCTGAAGTTCAGCGGCGTATACCACTGGTTTGGTTTCAAAGTACCCGCGCTGTGGCTGTGGTACTACCTGCTGATGCTGGTGATTATCGCGATCGTCTTCGTCTGCCTGCGCCTGCAGCATTCCCGTATTGGCCGCGCCTGGCACGCCATCCGCGAGGATGAAGATGTGGCCCGTGCGATGGGCATCAACGTGCGTAACTATAAGCTGCTCGCCTTTGCGATGGGCGCCTCCTTTGGCGGCGTGGCGGGTGCGCTTTTCGGCGCGTTTCAGGGCTTTGTCTCCCCGGAATCCTTCACGTTACAGGAATCGATTGCCGTACTGGCGATGGTCGTGCTGGGCGGTATGGGGCACATTCCGGGCGTGATCCTGGGCGCGGTACTGCTTACCGCCCTGCCGGAACTGCTGCGCAGCCAGGCAGCGCCGGTGCAGCAGGCGCTGTTCGGTACGGTACTGATTGACCCTGAAGTGCTGCGCCAGCTGTTTTACGGTCTGGCACTGGTGCTGGTGATGCTGGTGCGCCCGTCCGGCATCTGGCCGGTACGCCACAAGGAGGTGAAGGCATGAGTCTGTTAACCGTACGCAACATGACAAAACGCTTCGGCGGGCTGACTGCCGTGGATGACGTTTCGATTACCGTGAACAGAGGCGAGATCTACGGGCTGATCGGCCCCAACGGCGCGGGAAAAACCACCTGCTTTAACCTGATCACCGGGCTTTATCCGGCGGACAGCGGCGAATTTTCGATTGCGGATAAGCCCTACTTCCCGAAGCAGATAGAGAAAGTGACCGCCGCCGGGATTGCCCGCACCTTCCAGAACGTGCGCCTCTTCAACGAGATGTCGGTGCTGGAAAACGTGATGGTGGGCCGCCACGTGCGCACCCGTAACGGCCTGTGGGCCGCGCTGAGCCGCCACAAACGCGCCCGCGAGGAAGAGAAGCAGACCCGCGAGCTGGCCTGGCACTGGCTGGACTATACCGGCATTGCGCAGTTCTCCCACTATCGCGCCTGCGACCTGGCCTATGGCCATCAGCGTCGGCTTGAAATCGCCCGCGCGCTGGCAACGGATCCGCTGCTGCTGGCGCTGGATGAACCCGCTGCCGGGATGAACGCGGCGGAAAAAGTGGCGCTCGGCGAGCTGCTCATCCGCATCCGCGATGACGGCAAAACCCTGCTGATGATTGAGCATGACGTCAAGCTGGTGATGGGCATCTGCGATCGCCTGACGGTCCTTGATTACGGAAAAACGCTCGCCAGCGGCACGCCGGAAAGCGTGCGGCGCGACCCGGCAGTGATCGCCGCCTGGCTTGGAGGTCACGCTCATGTCTGAATTACTGAAGGTGGAACGTCTGGACGTGCATTACGGCGGCATTCAGGCCGTACGCGATGTCTCCTTTACCCTGCGCGAGGGCGAACAGGCTACGCTGATCGGCGCTAACGGCGCGGGGAAAAGCTCCACCGTGCGCGCCATTACCGGGCTGGAAAGCTTTAGCGGCAGCATTGACTTCAGCGGTAAAGCGGTACGTAAACAGAGCCCGGAGACCCTGCTTCGCGACGGGCTGGTGATGGTCCCGGAGGGACGCGGGATATTCTCCCGCATGACGGTGCTGGAAAACCTGCAGATGGGCGCCTGGCTCAGGCGTGACACTGTCACCATCAGGCGCGAGATGAACGAAATTTTCGAGCGCTTCCCGCGTCTGGGCGAACGCCAGCATCAGCTTGCCGGTCTGCTGTCCGGCGGCGAGCAACAGCTGCTGGCCCTTAACCGCGCCCTGCTCAGCCGCCCGCGCCTGCTGATCCTCGACGAGCCGTCAATGGGCCTTGCCCCGAAGATGGTCGAGAACATATTTGCCGTTATTGCCGGGCTGCGCGAGCGCGGCGTCGCCCTGCTGCTTATCGAACAAAACGCCCGGCTCGCGCTGGAGGTGACCGACAGCGCGTGGGTGATGGACAGCGGCAGCATTGTTCATCATGGCGAATCGACAGCGCTGCTTAACGACGACCAGATTGCACAGATTTATTTGGGCGAAATGCCCGTTTAACCACACCAGCCAACATCAGGGAAATACAATGAAAACAGTAAAAATCAGTGCGCTCAGCGCCGCTATCCTCCTCGGCAGCTTTGCCTCGACGGCCACGTGGGCCGCTGACGGTGAAACCGTGGTCATCGGACTAGCAGGCCCGCTGACCGGCCCGTCTGCCCGTATCGGGAAAGATCTGGAGAACGGCGCGCAGCTGGCCATTGACGACATTAACAAGCAGCACCCGACCATCGGCGGCAAAGCGGTGACCTTCAAACTGCAGTCCGAAGACGATCAGTCCGACCCGCGCACCGCCGTAGCCGTCGCGCAGCGTCTGGTGGATAGCGGCGTGGCAGGCGTGGTCGGCCACTGGAACACCGGCACCAGCATTCCGGCGGCCCGCATTTATCACGATGCAGGCATCGCCCAGGTGGCGCCGGTCGCAACCGGTCATGCCTATACCCAACAGGGTTTTGACACCAGCTTCCGCGTGATGGGCCACGACGATGACGGCGGCCAGCTCGCCGGTCAGTACGCGGTTAACACCCTGAAAGCCAAACGCATTGCGGTGATCGACGACCGTACCGCATTTGGTCAGGGGCTTGCAGACCAGTTTATTAAATCGCTGGAAGCGCAGGGCGTGAAAATTGTCGATCGTCAGTACGTGGATGACAAAACGGTCGATTTCAGCGCCGTACTGACCGCCATCCGCAGTAAAAACGCCGATCTGATCTTCTTCGGCGGCGTCGACAGCCAGGCCGCACCGCTGGCGCGCCGCATCAAACAGCTGGGCATGAACGCCACGCTGATGGGCGCAGGCGGATTCGTCAGCCAGACGTTCCTCAAGCTGGCGCAGAAAGAAGGCGAAGGCGTTGTGGCGCTGGAGCCGGGTCTGCCCGTTGACCAGATGCCGGGTGGTAAAGCGTTCGAGCAGGCGTACCAGTCCCGCTACCACACCCATATCGAACTGCACGCCCCGTTCGCCTATGACGCCACCCGCGTGCTGGTGGCGGCGATGGAAAAAGCAGACTCCGTTGAGCCGTCCGACTATCTGCCCGCCCTGCGCGCCATCAGCTATTCCGGCGTGACCGGACAGATCGCGTTTGATAAAGAGGGCAACCTGAAATCGCCGTCGTTCACGGTCTATAAGGTTGTCGACGGCAAATGGCAGCCGCAGACCGTGCTGGGCGGCGCAAAAGCGAAGTAACGCAGCGAGGCAATGTGATGAGTGATAATAATGAGCTGGGCATTCTCGCCCGCCGCAAAATTGAAGCCGAAATTATTAAGCCAATTTATGAAATCCTGGTGCGCGAGATAGGGAAAGACCGCGCCCAGGCGGTGATTGGTGAGGCCATTGAGCAGGCCGCGATTGACGCTGGCAAAGGGTTTGCCAGCAAAGAACCCAACGGCGCAAACATCAAGAGCTTTATCGCCCTGCAGTATCTGTGGGAGAAAGATAACGCCCTGGACGTGAAGGTGATCGACGCCGACGACCAGCAGTACAACTACAACGTGACCCGCTGTCGCTACGCGGAGATGTACCACGAGATGGGGCTGGGCGAAATTGGTCACCTGCTCTCCTGCGCGCGCGATGAAAAATTCATCGTGGGCTATGCGCCCGACGTAGAGCTAACCCGCACCACCACCATTATGCAGGGCGGCGCGTGCTGTGATTTCCGCTACCGCAGCAGTAAGGACAAGCCATGATCCGCGTCAACGCCGAACGGCTGTGGTCAACGCTTGAGATGATGGCGCAGATCGGCGGTACGCCCGCCGGTGGCGTCACCCGTCTGGCAATGAGCGAGGAAGATCGCGTTGCGCGTCATCTGCTGCGCGACTGGGCGCTGGACGCCGGTTTTACCTGTGACGTCGACAGCATGGGCAATATGTTTATCCGTCGTGCGGGGAAAAATCCGCAGCTTGCCCCGGTCATGACCGGTTCGCACGTGGATACGCAGCCGCTGGGGGGGAACTACGACGGGGTTTACGGCGTGCTGGCCGGGCTGGAGCTGCTGCGAACGCTCAACGACCTTCACATTGAGACGGAACGTGACGTTGTGCTGGTCAACTGGACCAACGAAGAAGGCGCGCGCTTCGCGCCAGCCATGCTCTCTTCAGGGGTCTGGACGGGGCAATTTAGCGAAGCGTACGCCCATGCCCGCGCCGATCACGATGGCATCACCGTGGGTGAAGCCCTGGATAACATCGGCTACCGGGGGGAAGCCCCTGCCCGCGCGTTTCCGGTTTACGCCTGCTACGAGCTGCACATCGAGCAGGGCCCGATTCTGGAAGACGAAGGTCTGGATATCGGGCTCGTCCGCGCGGCAATGGGCCAGCGCTGGTTCACCCTGACGCTGGACGGGTTTGCCGCCCACGCGGGCACCACGCCGATGCACAGCCGCCGCGACGCGCTGACCGCCTTCGCGGAGCTGGCGCTGAAGGTGGAGGAGATTGGCTATCGGCATGCGCCGGACGGACGGGCGACGATCGGCATGGCGCAGGTTACGCCAAACTCGCGCAACGTCGTGCCGTCTCGGGTGGTCTGCAGCGTGGAGTTTCGCCATCCGGCGCAGACGGCGCTGGAAGCCATGGAGGCGGCGCTGCATAAGGTGGCTGAAAGCCTGAGCCTGCGCGGGGTGGCGGCTGTCGTTGAGCGCATCTTTGACTACGCGCCCATCGCGTTTGATGCCGAATGTCTGGCCCGCACGGAGAAGGCCGTGGCGGAACTGGGCTACTCGGCGAAACCGATGGTCTCCGGCGCGGGACACGACGCCTGCTATGTGAGCAAAATTGCCCCTGCCAGCATGATTTTTATCCCCTGCGTGAAGGGCATCAGCCATAACGAAGCGGAAAGGATCCTGCCGGAGTGGTCGGAAAAAGGGGCGAACGTGCTGTTGCACAGCGTGTTGGCCGCGGCCCAGGAAAAATAAACCGGGTGGCGCGGCTCGGACAACCGCGCCCGTAGGCCCGGTAAGCGCAGCGCCACCGGGCGTGTTTTACCCCTTCGGCACCTTCGCCAGGCTGAACCAGATCCCCACTGCCAGCAACAGCAGCATTCCGCCTGCACTCCCCAGCGCCACGCTGTGAGAGGTAATAAAGGCGCTTTTCGCCGCCTCAATCACCGGCTCCGCGAGGGACGGCGTCAGTTCCTGCGCCACCTTCATCGCTTCACCAATCGATGACGAGGCTTTATCGACGAGCGAGGCATGCAGCCCCTGCGGCAGCGCAATCGACGCCGAGAAGCTGCGGGTCAACAGCAGGCCAAAAATGGCGATCCCCAGCCCGGCCCCCAGCTCATAGGACATGGTTTCAATGGCTCCGGCGGCAGCCGCCTTCTCTTTCGGCGCGGCCGCCATAATGGCCGAGGTCGAGGCCAGCAGCGCGCTGGCGGCACTGAAGCCGAGCAGCACCATCAGCCCCCACGCCTGCCACTGCTGCGTGCTGAAGTCGAGCGTCGACAGGCCGATAAAGCTGACCGCGCTCAGCCCCATGCCACCCGCAGCGACAATGCGTAGCCCCAGACGGCCCACCAGCACACCGGCAATCGGTCCGCTGAACCCGCTGGCCACCATTACCGGGAGCATAAACATGCCCGCCTCGAACGGCGTAAAGCCGTGGACAAACTGCAGCTCCTGCGCCATCAGCAGCTCAAACCCGACCAGGGCAATCATGGCGGTCATCGCCATGACCACGCCGCTCAGAATGATGCGATGGCAGAACAGGCGCATGTCGATCATCGGCACGCGGGCGCGAAGCTGGATGCGCACAAAAATAAACAGCATCACGGCACCCGTCAGCAGGGTACACGCCACCTGCCACGGCGCCAGAGCGCCCTTAAGCGCGGTTTTGGCGCTGTAGACCAGCAGCAAAATCGCCACAATCAGCATGATGGCATGGCTGATATTCAGCGGCTGCTCCGGTCGGCCCTGCTGACGGGGGACAAAACGCGCGGCCAGCGACACCACCACCAGCACAATCGGTACGTTGATCAAAAACACCGATCCCCAGTAAAAATGCTCCAGCAGCATACCGCCAATCAGCGGGCCAAACGCTGCCCCGCCGGAACCGACCGCCGCCCAGACGCCGAGCGCGATGTTGCGATCTTTCGCGTCGGTAAAGAGCGTGCGGATCCCCGCCAGAGTGGCAGGAATGATCATGGCCGCACCAATCGCCAGCGAGGCGCGCGCCGCGATCAGCCACCCTGCTGAGGGGGCAAACGCTGCCGCCAGCGATGACAGGCCAAACAGCGTGCTGCCGATCATCAACAACCGTTTAAAACCGATGCGGTCACCCAGGGCGCCCATCGGCAGCACCATTCCCGCCATCACCAGCGAGTAAATATCGATGATCCACAATAATTCATTGCCGCTGGCGCCCAGCGTCATGCTCAATGTCGGCGCCGCTACGTGCAGCACCGTCGCGTCAATCGCCACCGGGATATACACCAGCACGATAATCACTAACGCTAACCACTGACGAAACATAAATTTCCTTTTCATCTCAAACCTGGACACATGTCCAGATTGCGATCCTACGTAAAGTTGAACGCGTGTCCAGCTTTTTGTTACACTCGTTTCATTCCTATTGAGAGTAGTGAAAAAATGCAATATTTGAGCAAGGAAGAGAGACGGGAAGCGATCCTGCAGGCCGCGATGCGCGTGGCGCTGGCCGAGGGGCTGGCAGCCATGACGGTACGGCGAATTGCCGCTGAAGCGGGCGTCGCGACCGGACAGGTCCACCACCACTTCGCCTCCGGCGGCGAGCTAAAATCGCTGGCCTTTGTGCGCGTGATCCGCGAGCTGCTGGATGCCGACGTGGTGGGTGAAAACGCCAGCTGGCGGGAACGGCTGCACAGCATGCTCGGCAGTGACGACGGCGGGCTTGAGCCTTACATTCGCCTCTGGCGGGAAGCTCAAATTCTCGCCAGCCGGGATCCTGAAATCAACGCGGCTTACGCCCTGACCATGGAGATGTGGCATCAGGAGACCGTGGCGATTATCCGCGCCGGGGCGGAGGCCAGCGCCTTTACGCTTACCGATCGCGCGGAAAATATTGCCTGGCGATTGATCGGGCTGGTTTGTGGGCTTGATGGGATCACGATTTTAAATATGCCCGAAATGGACGATGCGGCGTTTAATAAGCATCTCGATAAACTTATCTCCCTCGAATTGGGTTAATACTCCCAACGGAGTATTATTTACCGCGAGTTTTACAATTAGTAACACATTAAGCGAACCCATATTTCCTTTCGAATCTCAGGGGTTCGCTTTTTTATCTATCCTTTCAGTTGTATCCAAAAACATCCAATAAACCAACCAGCGCACTCACATCTATCTAACTGTTTTCATTTGTTTTCTCTTCATTCTGGCGAGCAAGAGGGTGATATGTCACAACAAAGTGAGAAGAGTAATCCGCATCTGTTAAGTAACTGGAAACCGGAAAATGTGCAATTTTGGGAAAACAAAGGAAAACATATCGCGCGAAGAAACCTGTGGATTTCTGTCGCCTGTTTGCTGTTAGCGTTTTGCGTCTGGATGTTATTTAGCGCCATTGCCGTCAATCTGAATAAAGTCGGATTTCATTTCACCACCGATCAACTTTTTATGCTAACGGCATTACCTTCTCTCTCCGGCGCGATATTGCGCGTCCCCTATTCGTTTATGGTACCCATATTTGGCGGACGATACTGGACGGTATTGAGTACCGTCATCCTGATCATTCCCTGCGTCTGGCTGGGGATGGCCATCCAGAACACCGCGACGCCTTACTGGATCTTTATCGTGATTGCCCTGCTCTGCGGCTTTGCAGGCGCCAACTTTGCCTCCAGCATGGGCAACATTAGCTTCTTCTTCCCCAAGGCAAAACAGGGTAGCGCGCTCGGTATTAACGGCGGGCTCGGCAACCTGGGCGTCAGCGTGATGCAGCTGGTCGCGCCGCTGGTGATCTTCCTGCCGATGTTTACCTTCCTGGGCGTGGAGGGCGTACCGCAGGATGACGGTTCCACCCTGTGGCTGGCCAATGCGGCCTGGATATGGGCGCCGCTGCTGCTGCTGGCCACCCTTGCGGCCTTCTTTGGAATGAACGATATCGCCAGCTCTAAGGCCTCTATCGCCAGCCAGCTCCCGGTGCTGAAGCGCTTTCATCTCTGGCTGCTGAGCCTGCTTTATCTGGCGACCTTCGGCTCGTTTATCGGCTTCTCGGCGGGCTTTGCCATGCTGTCAAAAACCCAGTTTCCGGACGTCAACATTCTGCACCTCGCCTTCTTTGGCCCCCTAATCGGTGCGCTGGCGCGATCAGCGGGCGGGATGATCTCTGACAAACTGGGCGGCGTGCGGGTCACGCTGATTAACTTCGTCTTTATGGCCCTCTTCAGCGCCCTGATCTTCCTGACGCTGCCCGGCTCTGGCTCCGGCAGCTTCGTCGCGTTCTACCTGGTCTTTATGGGGCTGTTCCTCACCGCCGGGCTCGGCAGCGGATCGACCTTCCAGATGATCGCGATTATTTTCCGCCAAATCACGCTCGACCGCGTCAAAAAACAGGGCGGCACGGACGAGCAGGCGCAGCACGAAGCGGTGACAGAGACCGCCGCCGCGCTGGGCTTTATCTCCGCTATCGGCGCCGTTGGCGGGTTCTTCATTCCCAAAGCCTTTGGCACCTCGCTGGCAATGACCGGATCGCCGGTCGGCGCCATGAAGGTGTTCCTCGTGTTTTACATCGTCTGCGTGCTCGTTACCTGGCTGGTGTATGGCCGCAAATCCGCAAAACAAGAATAACTACACGTCCGAAGCAGGAGAAATGTCATGAGCAAACTGTTGGATCGCTTTCGTTATTTCAAAACAAAGGGGGACAGCTTCGCCAACGGGCACGGGCAGGTATATAACACCAACCGCGACTGGGAGGACGGCTACCGCCAGCGCTGGCAGTTCGACAAGATCGTGCGCTCCACCCACGGCGTGAACTGTACCGGCTCCTGCAGCTGGAAGATTTATGTCAAAAACGGCCTGGTGACCTGGGAAACCCAGCAGACCGACTATCCGCGCACCCGCCCTGACCTGCCCAACCACGAACCGCGCGGCTGCCCGCGCGGGGCGAGCTACTCGTGGTATCTCTATAGCGCCAACCGTCTTAAATACCCGCTGGTGCGCCGCAGGCTGATTGAGCTGTGGCGCGAGGCGCTGGCGCAGCATACCGATCCGGTGCTGGCCTGGGACGCCATCCAGAGCGATCCGCAAAAGGCGCAAAGCTACAGGAAGGCGCGGGGTAAAGGCGGGTTTATCCGCTCGAACTGGAAAGAGCTGAACCAGCTGATTGCCGCCGCCAACGTCTGGACCATCAAAAACTACGGCCCGGACCGCGTGGCCGGTTTTTCCCCTATTCCGGCGATGTCGATGGTCTCCTACGCCGCCGGCACGCGCTATCTTTCCCTGCTGGGCGGTACCTGCCTGAGCTTCTACGACTGGTACTGCGACCTGCCGCCGGCGTCGCCGATGACCTGGGGCGAGCAGACCGACGTGCCGGAGTCCGCCGACTGGTACAACTCCAGCTATATCATCGCCTGGGGCTCGAACGTGCCGCAGACGCGTACTCCGGACGCCCATTTCTTCACCGAGGTGCGCTACAAGGGCACCAAAACCGTCGCCATCACGCCGGACTTCTCGGAAGTCGCGAAGCTGAGCGACCAGTGGCTGTCCCCCAAACAGGGCACCGACAGCGCCCTCGCCATGGCGATGGGCCACGTGATCCTCAAAGAATTTCACCTCGATAACCCGAGCGACTACTTCCTTAACTACTGCCGCCGCTATACCGATATGCCGATGCTGGTGCTGTTGGACGAGCAGGAAGACGGTCGCGTGGTGCCTGGGCGTATGCTGCGCGCCTCGGACCTTGTCGACGGGCTGGGGGAAGCCAATAACCCGGAGTGGAAGACCGTCGCCTTTGACGTAGCCGGAAACCTGGTGGTGCCAAACGGCTCCATCGGCTTCCGCTGGGGAGAAAAAGGCAAATGGAACCTGGAGCCACAGGCTGCGGGCCACGACACCGAACTGACGCTGTCGCTGCTCATTACCCACGACAGCGTGGCCGATGTCGCCTTCCCCTACTTTGGCGGCAACGAGAACCCGCATTTCCGCAGCGTGAAGCAGGATCCGGTGCTGACGCGCCGCGTGCCGAGCAAAACCCTGACGCTTGCCGACGGCAGCGAGAAGCGCGTGGTCAGCGTTTACGATCTGGTGCTGGCGAACTACGGTCTCGATCGCGGTCTGGAGGACAGCAACGCCGCAGAGAGCTATGACCAGGTCAAAGCCTATACCCCCGCCTGGGGCGAGCAGATCACCGGCGTGCCCGCCCGGCTGATTGAAAAAATCGCCCGCGAGTTTGCCGACACGGCGCACAAAACCCACGGCCGGTCGATGATCATTCTCGGTGCAGGGGTGAACCACTGGTACCACATGGACATGAACTACCGCGGGATGATCAACATGCTGGTCTTCTGCGGCTGCGTCGGGCAGAGCGGCGGCGGCTGGTCGCACTATGTCGGCCAGGAGAAGCTGCGCCCGCAAACCGGCTGGCTGCCGCTGGCCTTCGCGCTCGACTGGAACCGTCCGCCGCGCCAGATGAACAGCACCTCCTTCTTCTACAACCACGCCAGCCAGTGGCGCTACGAGAAGCTGACCGCGCAGGAGCTGCTCTCTCCGCTGGCGGACGCCTCGAGGTTCACCGGCCACCTGATTGATTTCAACGTCCGCGCCGAGCGCATGGGCTGGCTGCCGTCGGCGCCGCAGCTCAACCTCAACCCTCTGCACATAAAGGCCCGCGCGGACGCGGCGGGCATGACGCCGCAGGAGTACACCGTTCAGGCGTTAAAATCGGGCGATATCCGCTTCGCCTGCGAGCAGCCGGACAACGGTAAGAACCATCCGCGCAACCTGTTCGTCTGGCGCTCTAACCTGCTCGGCTCGTCCGGGAAAGGCCATGAGTACATGCTGAAATACCTGCTCGGCACCGAGAGCGGGATTCAGGGCGAGGATTTGGGCTCAACCGACGACGTGAAGCCTGAGGAAGTGGAGTGGCAGACCGCCGCCATTGAGGGCAAGCTCGACCTGCTGGTCACGCTCGACTTCCGCATGTCCAGCACCTGCCTGTTCTCGGATATCGTCCTGCCGACCGCCACCTGGTATGAAAAAGACGATATGAATACCTCGGACATGCATCCGTTTATTCACCCGCTCTCGGCCGCCGTCGACCCGGCGTGGGAGTCCCGCAGCGACTGGGAGATCTACAAGGGCATCGCCAACGTCTTCTCCGAGGTCTGCGTCGGGCATCTCGGCACCGAAACGGACGTGGTGCTACAGCCGCTACAGCACGACTCCCCCGCGGAGCTGTCGCAGCCGTTTGACATACAGGACTGGCGCAAAGGGGAATGCGATCTGATCCCCGGTAAAACGGCGCCGAACATCGCGGTCGTCGAGCGGAACTACCCGGAAACTTACGAGCGCTTCACCGCCCTCGGCCCGCTGATGGACACGCTCGGCAACGGCGGGAAAGGCATATCGTGGAACACGCAGAACGAGGTTGATTTCCTCGGCAAGCTCAACTACGTCAAGCTCGACGGCCCGGCGAAAGGCCGCCCGCGCATTGAAACTGCCATTGACGCTTCAGAGGTGATCCTCGCCCTTGCGCCGGAAACCAACGGCCAGGTGGCGGTGAAGGCCTGGGAAGCGCTCGGCGAACTGACCGGGCGCAATCACACCCATCTGGCGCTGAACAAGGAAGATGAGAAGATCCGCTTCCGCGATATCCAGGCGCAGCCGCGTAAAATCATCTCCAGCCCAACCTGGTCCGGCCTGGAGAGCGAGCACGTCTCCTATAACGCGGGCTATACCAACGTTCACGAGCTGATCCCGTGGCGTACACTTTCCGGCCGCCAGCAGCTGTATCAGGATCATCCCTGGATGCGCGCCTTCGGCGAAAGTCTGGTGGCCTATCGTCCACCGATTGACACCCGCAGCGTCACCCATATGCGCGAGATCCCGCCGAACGGCTTCCCGGAAAAAGCGCTCAATTTCCTGACGCCGCACCAGAAATGGGGCATTCACTCCACCTACAGCGAAAACCTGCTGATGCAGACCCTGTCGCGCGGCGGGCCGATTGTCTGGATCAGCGAAACCGACGCCCGCGAGCTGGGCATTGAGGACAACGACTGGATCGAGGCCTTCAACGCCAACGGCGCCCTCACCGCCCGCGCGGTGGTCAGCCAGCGCGTGCCGCCGGGCATGACCATGATGTATCACGCTCAGGAGCGCATCCTGAACATTCCGGGTTCCGAGGTGACCGGACGGCGCGGCGGGATCCACAACTCTGTCACCCGCGTCTGCCCGAAACCGACGCACATGATCGGCGGCTACGCCCAGCTGGCGTATAGCTTCAACTATTACGGCACCGTCGGCTCCAACCGCGACGAGTTCATCATGATCCGCAAAATGAAAAACATTAACTGGCTGGACGGCGAAGGTCGGGATCAGGTCCAGGAGGCGAAAAAATGAAAATACGCTCACAGGTTGGCATGGTTCTGAATCTCGATAAATGCATCGGCTGCCACACCTGCTCGGTCACCTGCAAGAACGTCTGGACCGGGCGTGAAGGGATGGAATATGCGTGGTTCAACAACGTGGAGACCAAACCGGGGATCGGCTACCCGAAAAACTGGGAGGATCAGGAGGAGTGGCAAGGCGGCTGGATCCGCGGCATTCACGGCAAGCTGACCCCACGCCTCGGCGGCAAAATGGGCGTGCTGTCGAAGATTTTCGCCAACCCCGTTCTGCCGCAGATTGACGATTATTACGAACCCTTCACCTTTGACTATCAGGATCTGCACCGCGCCCCGGAGGGGGATCACCTCCCTACCGCCCGCCCGCGCTCGCTGATTGACGGCAAGCGCATGGACAAAATCGTCTGGGGCCCCAACTGGGAGGAGCTGCTGGGGGGCGAGTTCGAAAAACGCGCCCGCGACCGCAACTTCCAGAAGATCCAGAAGGAGATGTACGGCCAGTTCGAAAACACCTTCATGATGTACCTGCCGCGCCTGTGCGAGCACTGTCTCAACCCGAGCTGCGTCGCCACCTGCCCGAGCGGCGCGATTTACAAGCGCGAAGAGGACGGCATTGTGCTGATCGACCAGGACAAATGCCGCGGCTGGCGCCTGTGCATCAGCGGCTGTCCCTACAAGAAAATCTACTTCAACTGGAAGAGCGGCAAGTCAGAAAAATGCATCTTCTGCTACCCGCGCATTGAGTCCGGCCAGCCGACCGTCTGCTCGGAAACCTGCGTCGGGCGCATCCGCTACCTCGGCGTGCTGCTGTATGACGCGGACCGCATTGAAGAGGCGGCCAGCACCGAGCATGAAACCGATCTGTACGAGCGCCAGTGCGACGTGTTCCTCAACCCGAACGATCCGGCGGTGATTGAGGAAACGCTGAAGCAGGGTATTCCGCAGAACGTGATTGACGCCGCCCAGCGTTCCCCGGTCTACAAAATGGCGATGGACTGGAAGCTGGCCCTGCCGCTGCACCCGGAATACCGCACCCTGCCGATGGTCTGGTACGTGCCGCCGCTGTCGCCGATTCAATCCTACGCGGACGCCGGCGGCCTGCCGCAGAGCGACGGCGTTCTTCCCGCAGTCGAAAGCCTGCGCATTCCGGTGCAGTATCTGGCGAACATGCTCAGCGCGGGCGATACCGGCCCGGTGCTGCGCGCCCTGAAGCGCATGATGGCAATGCGTCACTACAAGCGTTCCCAGACCGTGGAAGGCGTGACCGATACCCGCGCCATTGAAGAGGTCGGCCTGACCGAAGCGCAGGTTGAGGAGATGTACCGCTATCTCGCCATCGCTAACTACGAAGACCGCTTCGTGATCCCGACCAGCCACCGCGAAATGGCGCGCGACGCCTTCCCGGAGAAAAACGGCTGCGGCTTCACCTTCGGCGACGGCTGCCACGGCTCCGATACGAAATTCAACCTCTTCAACAGCAGCCGCATCGACGCGATCAACATCACCGAGGTGCGCGAAAATGGGGAGGGAGAGTAATGCAGATCCTCAAAATCATCGCGCTGCTGATCGAGTATCCCGATGAGACCCTGTGGGAAAACCGTGATGAAGCGCTTTCGTTAATTGCGCAGGACGCGCCCATGATGCTGCCGTTTGCCCGCCAGCACCTGAGCGCCCCGCTGCTGGATAAACAGGCCGAATGGTGTGAGGTGTTTGAGCGCGGTCGCGCAACGTCCCTGCTGCTGTTCGAGCACGTTCACGCCGAGTCCCGCGATCGCGGTCAGGCGATGGTCGATCTGATGAGCCAGTATGAGAAAGCCGGTCTGGTGCTGGACTGCCGCGAGCTGCCGGACTATCTGCCGCTGTACCTGGAATACCTGAGCATCGTGACCGACGACGAGGCGCGTGAAGGATTGCAAAATGTCGCGCCGATCCTGGCGCTGATTGGTGGTCGCCTCAAGCAGCGCGGCGTGGCGCACTATCAGCTGTTTGACGCCCTGCTGACGATGGCCGGTACGCGGCTTTCCAGCGACAGCGTGGCGAAACAGGTGTCCGGTGAAAAACGGGATGATACCCGTCAGGCGCTGGACGCCGTGTGGGAAGAGGAACAGGTGAAGTTTATCGAAGACAACGCCACATCGTGCGACAGCTCGCCGATGCAGCAATATCAACGACGCTTTAGCCAGGACGTCGCGCCGCAGTACGTGGACGTCAGTGCCGGAGGCCCAAAATGACACACTACCTGAACGTGTTTTTCTATGACATTTATCCGTACATCTGCGCCACCGTGTTTTTCCTCGGCAGCTGGTTGCGCTACGACTACGGGCAGTACACCTGGCGCGCCTCGTCAAGCCAGATGCTCAGCAAGCGCGGGATGAACTGGGCCTCTAACCTGTTTCATATCGGGATTCTGGGGATCTTCTTCGGGCACCTGTTCGGCATGTTAACCCCGCACTGGATGTACGCCTGGTTTTTACCCGTCGCGGTTAAGCAGCAGCTGGCCATGATTGCGGGAGGGATCTGCGGCGTGCTGACGCTGATCGGCGGGTCGATGCTGCTGATTCGCCGCTTGTTCAACCAGCGGGTGCGTGCCACCTCCACCACACCGGATATCATCATTATGAGTATCCTGCTGATACAGTGCATTCTGGGGCTATCGACCATTCCTTTCTCCGCGCAATATCCTGACGGAAGCGAGATGATGAAGCTGGTGGGCTGGGCGCAGGGGATCGTGACGTTTAAGGGCGGTTCATCAGAAATGCTGAGCGGCGTGGCGCCGATCTTCCGCGTGCATCTGGTGTTGGGGATGACGATCTTCCTCATCTTCCCCTTCACCCGCCTGGTGCACGTGTGGAGCGCGCCGTTTGAGTACTTTACGCGGCGGTATCAGGTGGTGAGATCGCGCCGTTGATTTGTCGGGTGGCGGCTACGCCTTACCCGACCTACGTTCACACGCCCGTAGGCCCGGTCAGGTGTAGACGCCACCGGGCCGCAATGTCAGAACAAAGTACTTCCGCTGACGACTGAAATAACCAACAGCAGCAGCAACACTGTGACAATCAGACCAAAAGCCAGTAACGCCGCATGAAAAGCGAGCGTGGCCCCGGAAAAAAACAGTGCACCACTCACCCCCCATCTGTTCTCTTTGCGCATCCCAGCCGTGAAGGCAAGCCCTAATGCCACAACGGATAAAATTATTCCGCTATTGATAAGAATGCTGTCGATATCGAACGCTTTCTTTTTTGCCTCAACGGCCGGCTGTTCTCCCTTTATGCCAGCAATGATCCCTTTTTTTACCGCCGAAACCTTTTCAGCCACAACAATTTCAAGCGCCGTCGACTTTGTCGAAAAAGGACCAAAGGTGAACTGCACTAATGAGAGAAGCAGTGCAATAACCCCGAGTAACATTCCCACTGAACTGAATTTATTCCGCAACAAGATTTCCATATCAGCATGCCTTTGACGATGTTTAAACTAACCTGCCGGGTGGCGGCCTGTGTTCGGTCACCCGTAGGCCCGGTAAGGCGTAGCCGCCACCGGGCTATTTCCCTGCCTGCGGATGCGTATCAAACCCCGCCATCACCGCCGTCAGCTCGGCCAGGGTAAAGCCGTGCTTCGGGTCATCAACGCCCAGGCCAAACCGCTCCTGCAGCAGCTTATACAGCGCCTCCGCATCCGGCAAATGGATCTGCTCCTCCACATGACCGTTCTGCCAGTGGGTAAAGTTGAAGTTGGTCAGCGTCAGCTTGCCGCCGTCCGGCAGATGGCGGCACATCAGCAGATGATGACGGAAGTGCGACTGCGGCCAGTGCGCCGACCAGAAATTTCCCATCACGTAATCACTGAAATACTGCGTCGTCAGGTCAAAGTGGTACATCGACTGCCAGTGCTCGTGGTGGCGGTACTGCAGCACCCAGTCGTTGCCCTCGCTCAGCAGACGATACAGACCGTGCGGCGTTTCCTGCTCCTCGTTAGCGAGTAAACGAATCGGCGCCGTCAGCGTCTGGCCGCCAAACCCCACGTCCGCAATCCAGCGCTCACCGTTAAGCTCAACCAGCAGCAGGCGGTGCGTGCGCGGCGGCATTTGCGGCGGGCTCGCTAATACCACGCGCCCCAATACGCTGCGCACGGTAAACCCGACGTCACGCAATACCCGCTCAAACAGGCCGTTTTGCTCAAAGCAGTATCCCCCACGACGGGCGGTCAGCAATTTGTCGACCAGACACTGGTCTTCGAGATGAATTTCGCGCGGCAGGACGACATCGATATTCTCAAACGGGATCGCGCAGTTGTGATGTAAATGCAGTGCGCGCAGGGTGTCTATATCAGCAGAAGCCGGTTGCTTCCAGCCGATGCGGGCGAAATAGGTGGTCAGAAAGGGGGACATATATCAGTTTCCTTTGATAGTGATGCTGTGTTTATAAACTAATTCTACGCGCTCACTTTGATTTACGTGCTTTTTCGTCATACTCATCGTTACAGATGAGGAGATCCTATGAGCCACTTTCGCCCTGTTGAATTACGTCATGCCAGCCGTCTGCTCAACCACGGTCCTACCGTACTGATTACCAGTCGTGATGAAACGATCGACAGACGTAACGTTATGGCCGCCGCATGGTCCATGCCCGTTGAGTTTGAACCGCCACGCGTCACGATAGTCGTGGATAAAAGTACCTGGTCACGCGAGCTGATCGAACGCAGCGGGAAATTTGGCATCGTCATTCCCGGCGTGGCGGCGGCCAACTGGACTTACGCGGTGGGCAGCGTCAGCGGGCGCGACGAGGACAAATTCAACTGTTACGGGATCCCGGTCGTGAATGGCCCGGAGCTCGGCCTGCCGGTCATTGAAGAGAAATGCCTGGCGTGGATGGAATGCCGGTTATTACCCGTGACCTCTGCGGCAGAGAAATATGACACGCTGTTTGGTGAAGTGGTTTCAGCGGCAGCGGATGAGCGGGCGTTTATTGCCGGACGCTGGCAGTTTGACGGGGATAAGCTCAATACCCTGCATCATCTTGGAGCCGGGACGTTTGTGGCGAGCGGGAAGATGGTGAAGGCGCTGGATTGAGAAAACCCTCCCCCTAATGGGAGAGGGTGACCGTATTACTTCGCACGCCGTGCAATAATCTCATCCGCAACATTCCGCGGGGCTTCCGCAAAATGGTGGAACTCCATCGTATACGTCGCGCGTCCCTGGGACATCGAGCGCAATGTCGTGGCATAACCAAACATCTCCGCCAGCGGCACGTCAGCGCGAATAATCTGGCTTCCGTACTGCTCTGCCATCCCCTGCACCATGCCGCGGCGGGAAGAGAGATCGCCCATGATGTTACCGGCGTACTCTTCCGGTGTTTCCACCTCCACGTGCATGATCGGCTCAAGGATCGCCGGATCCGCCCTGCGGGCGCCCTCTTTAAAGCCGAGGATCGCCGCCATGCGGAACGCCATCTCCGAGGAGTCGACGTCGTGATACGAGCCAAACGTCAGCGTCGCTTTAACATCGACGACCGGATAGCCCGCCAGCACGCCGCTGTTCATCGCTTCCCGCAGCCCTTTCTCAACGGAGGGGATATACTCGCGCGGCACCACGCCGCCCTTGGTGGCATCTTCAAATTTAAAACCACTTCCGGGCTCCAGAGGCTCCAGACTCAGGACCACATGGCCGTACTGCCCTTTACCGCCGGACTGTCGGACAAATTTGCCCTCGATGTCCTTCACCGTTTTACGCAGAGTTTCACGGTAGGTCACCTGCGGACGACCGATATTTGCCTCGACGCCAAACTCACGCTTCATGCGGTCGACGATAATCTCGAGGTGTAGCTCACCCATCCCGGAGATAATGGTCTGACCGGACTCTTCGTCAGTGTGCAGGCGGAAAGACGGATCTTCCGCCGCCAGACGCTGCAGCGCGATGCCCATTTTCTCCTGATCGCCTTTGGTTTTCGGCTCAATCGCCAGCGAGATCACCGGGTCCGGGAACTCCATGCGCTCAAGCGTAATGACGGCGTTCGGATCGGTGAGCGTGTCGCCGGTGGTTACGTCTTTTAACCCGACACAGGCCGCGATATCCCCGGCGCGCAGTTCATCCACCTCGTGGCGATCGTTGGCATGCATCAGTACGATTCGCCCGATGCGCTCTTTCTTCCCTTTCACCGGGTTATACACCGCGTCGCCTTTACGCAGCACGCCAGAATAGACGCGGATAAAGGTCAGCTGCCCGACGTACGGATCGCTCATCAGCTTGAACGCCAGCGCCGAGAACGGCTCATCATCGCTCGGGTGACGCTCCGCGTGCTGCCCTTTTTCATCCACGCCATCAATGGCCGGCACGTCCAGCGGCGACGGCATCAGCTCGATCACCGCATCGAGCATGCGCTGCACGCCTTTGTTTTTGAAGGCGCTGCCGCACAGCATCGGTTGGATTTCCCCGGCAATGGTGCGAATACGCAGCCCTTTGATGATTTCAGCTTCATCAAGATTGCCCGTTTCCAGGTACTTATCCATCAGTTCATCGCTTGCTTCCGCCGCCGCAGAGACCATTTTTTCGCGCCACTCTTGCGCGGTACTGAGCAGATCGTCAGGTACTGGCGCATAGTTAAACGCCATGCCCTGAGTGGCATCGTCCCACAGAATGGTGCGCATTTTGATCAGATCCACCACGCCGGTGAAATGATCTTCGGCACCCACCGGGATGACAATCGGCACCGGATTGGCCTTCAG
This sequence comes from Enterobacter sp. EC_64, assembly GCF_019584165.1. NCBI lineage: Bacteria > Pseudomonadati > Pseudomonadota > Gammaproteobacteria > Enterobacterales > Enterobacteriaceae > Enterobacter > Enterobacter sp. EC_64. The sequence goes on along the minus strand of NZ_VDAS01000007.1, from coordinate 3,440 downwards.
GCGTTCCTGCATCATCCGCACGACGCGGAAGAAGTCGGCACCCGGACGGTCCATTTTGTTGACGAAGGCCAGACGCGGTACGTGATATTTATTGGCCTGACGCCAGACGGTTTCCGACTGCGGCTGCACGCCGCCCACGGAGTCATACACCATCACGGCACCGTCGAGTACGCGCATGGAACGTTCCACCTCAATGGTGAAATCCACGTGCCCCGGGGTGTCGATGATGTTAATCCGGTGCGGCTCATAGCCTCTGTCCATGCCTGGCCAGAAGCAGCTGACCGCCGCGGACGTAATGGTGATCCCGCGCTCTTGCTCCTGCGCCATCCAGTCAGTGGTTGCCGCGCCATCGTGTACTTCACCCAGCTTGTGGCTCATCCCGGTATAAAACAGGATGCGCTCGGTGGTGGTGGTTTTACCGGCATCGATATGCGCGGAGATACCGATGTTGCGATAACGTTCGAGAGGGATGGGTCGGGGCATGATATTTCCTTAGTCAGTATGACGTGTTTGTGACGACCAGGATGGTCGTGCATTCGTTCGTTTGCTATAATAGTCCTATTGTACGAGTATTATCGAACTATTTTTTAAGGGTTGACCTATTGTTGATATAGCTCAATCTGACGCCATACGCAGGAAAACGATGATCCCTAACCACCCTGAAACTGAACAAATACTGCTGGAAAATGTGCTCTTTGCCCTCGGCAACCCGCTCCGGCTATCGATTATTCGCCGGCTCGCCGACGGCAGCGAACTGAGCTGTAACGCGCTGCGCCCGGAGGACGTGGTGAAGTCCACGATGACCCATCACTGGCGCGTATTGCGCGACAGCGGGGTCATCTGGCAGCGTCCGCAGGGACGCGAAAACATGATTTCATTGCGACGAGACGATCTGGATACCCGTTTTCCAGGGTTGATGGCGATCCTGCTGCAGGTTAAGTAATTTCAGTCCCTTCCAGGCGATAGACCGGGACCTGCCGGGTTGTTTTGGTAAGCGTATCGAACACCTCGGCGTTGGACGTCACGATCCGCATCCCTGTTTTGCGTAACCGTTGTACATCAGCCGCGATGCGCTGAATGCCAAACCAGAAAAGCCCGTCAAGCGCGGTTACAGACAGCCCGTTGTCCAGCGCCAGTTTGAGGCGTTCCTTTGGCGCTTTCACCTGCTGGGCAATTTGTCGGTAGGACGCTTCCGTCGCGCCCGTGGCGTCACTGCGCTGGATCCGCGTCTTCAGGTGATAGGTAAACTCGTCAGGTATGCCGTCCAGATCCCGTTTAAGGCTGTAGACGCAGCCAAAGCGCTTGCCATTGAAAAGAACATTTTTCTGACTGAGCTGAAGCTCTTTCCTGACGGCATCAATCAACTGGGGCGCACGGGTGAGAAGCAGCCTGAAGGGCAGCTCGAAGCTGGTGACGTAATCCACATTAAGCAACGCGAGGCGCAGCCGCTCCTCTGCACCGGCCTTTTGCTCACGACACTCCTCCAGAACCTCTGCCCACTGGCGCGTCAGGCGCTCCGGTTCGGCAGCTTCGGTCAGGAGATATTTTTCAATCTGATAATCAACTCTTCCGGTCATCGTGGGGTATCCCGTCGCTGTGGCTGCGGTAATTCTATACAGCGCGGTGAGTTTTATAAAGGACTGAACCGCAGCGACACGCTGTAAATGTCGTTGCGATTCAGTATCCTGCCGATTCGAATCAGTGCGCCATAATCCAGCCCATCAACAGCGTGGCGAAAATCACCGTTGAGGCACCGCCAATACGCGTCGCGATCTGCGCGAACGGCATAAGCGACATGCGGTTGGAGGCGGACAGAATGGCCACATCTCCCGTACCGCCCAGCCCACTGTGGCAGCAGGTCACAATCGCCGCTTCCACCGGGTACATATTCAGACGCGACGCAATCACGTAGCCGCTCAGCGCCATCGCAATCACCACCGATCCGCATACCACTACATAGCCCACCGAGAAGACCGACACCACGCTTTCGAGCGGCACGTATAGCATCCCGAGGCCGATCATCAGCGGCCAGACCAGCGCAGCCGAAACGAATTTATAGCAGCTGTGCGCCCCCTGCTCCATTGAGGCCGGGATCACCCTGAAGTATTTACACAGGACGGCAATCAGGATCATCAGCACCGGGCCGGGAATATGGACCAGTTTTTCAAACAAGCCTCCGACGATGAAAAACGCGCACACCATCAGCAATCCGCCGCCCATCAAATGAAAATCCGTCTGCTGAGCGCCAGGCGCCCCGGCGAACAGGCTGGCGTCGTCTTTACTCCGCGTGAGCATGCCATTTCCCGAAAGCGAAGGACGTTTCGTCCCAAGACGCGCCAGCGAGCCGGCACAAATAATGGCGAAGATATTTCCGACGACCGCAGCGGGAGCCAGCTGCGCCACGTAGACGTCCGGCGTCTGCCCCAGGATTGCCGAATAGGCCAGAGACAGGGGCAAAATCCCCTCGCCAATTCCACCGCCAATGATAGGGACAATGATAAAGAAGAAGGTGTGGTAAGGCGTATACCCAAACAGCGTTCCCACAATAAGCCCGCTCAGCACGGCCATCAGTGTTCCCGCCACCAGCGGAATAAACATGCGCATCATGCCCTGGATCAGCAGCACCCGGTTCATCCCCAGGATGCTGCCGACCACCAGGCAGGCGATGACGAAATAGAGCAGATTCGCCTCCTTCATCAGCAGATGCACCGTATCAAGGGTTTGTATCCCGAATGCGCCAAAATAGACCAGCACGGAAGGCACCATCAGACACAGGATCGCCGGGCCGCCGATGTCCTTCAGCACGGGGATTTGACGCCCCACTTTGGCAAACGCAAAGCCAAGGGTCATGATGACCGCCAGTCCGCCAATCATATTTTTCGGCAGCAGCCCTGCCCAGGCGGACGTCGCCACAATCGCGGCAATCCCGACGAACAGCATCAGCGGAACCGCGCCCACCTCGGTCGTGTTAAGCCCAAAAGCAAAACGCGAGGTCGACAGCGCGGAAGTCGGTACAGGATTATCTTTCATATAATCACCTGAAATTTGTGTTCGGATATACAGAGAAAGGAATAAGCGGAAAACTATTCCTGATTCGAATAAATGTTCTTAAATAGAAAATAATGACTTTGGTGGCCTTTTCTCAAAAACAGGCTCAGCGTGAAATTAACATGGGCTTTCGAAGAGAAATGTGAACACAACAGCCCTTTCCTTTTAAATAATTTAATTCATTATTATGTAACTAAAGTTATTCATGGCATTCAATGCAATTCTTTTGAAATTAATAAAACCAGAAATAATGTGACCCTTATCACTCCTGCTCCGTTAGGGAAGGTGCGAATAAGCGGGGAAATTCTTCTCGGCTGACTCAGTCATTTCATTTCTTCATGTTTGAGCCGATTTTTTCTCCCGTAAATGCCTTGAATCAGCCTATTTAGACC
>NZ_VDAS01000069.1:0-1221 GCF_019584165.1 Enterobacter sp. EC_64 | reverse complement strand
TGACCTGCCCCCACGATTAGATACAACACTCAGTTAGTAACGTCGGAATCTTCATTCTCAGAATGACCCTTTCTCCAGCCCGCTGCAAATTCAGACGGTGTCTGATAATTCAGCGTGGAGTGCGGGCGGCATTCGTTATAATCCTGCCGCCAGTCATTAATAATTTTCCTGGCATGAACGATATCGCTGAACCAGTGCTCATTCAAACATTCATCGCGAAATCGTCCGTTAAAGCTCTCAATAAATCCGTTCTGCGTTGGCTTGCCCGGCTGGATTAAGCGCAACTCAACACCATGCTCAAAGGCCCATTGATCCAGTGCACGGCAAGTGAACTCCGGCCCCTGGTCAGTTCTTATCGTCGCCGGATAGCCTCGAAACAGTGCAATGCTGTCCAGAATACGCGTGACCTGAACGCCTGAAATCCCAAAGGCAACAGTGACCGTCAGGCATTCCTTTGTGAAATCATCGACGCAGGTAAGACACTTGATCCTGCGACCGGTGGAAAGTGCGTCCATGACGAAATCCATCGACCAGGTCAGATTGGGCGCCGCCGGACGGAGCAGCGGCAGACGTTCTGTTGCCAGCCCTTTACGACGTCTTCTGCGTTTTACGCCCAGGCCACTGAGGTGATAAAGCCGGTACACGCGCTTATGATTAACATGAAGCCCTTCACGGCGCAGCAACTGCCAAATACGACGGTAGCCAAAACGCCTGCGCTCCAGTGCCAGCTCAGTGATGCGCCCTGATAAATGCGCATCAGCAGCCGGACGGTGAGCCTCATAGCGGCAGGTCGACAGGGATAAACCTGTAAGCCTGCAGGCACGACGTTGCGACAGACCGGTCGCATCACACATCAACATCACGGCTTCCCGCTTCTGGTCTGTCGTCAGTACTTTCGCCCAAGAGCCACCTGAAGCGCCTCTTTATCCAGCATGGCTTCGGCAAGCAGCTTCTTGAGTCTGGCGTTCTCTTCCTCAAGCGACTTCAGGCGCTTAACTTCAGGCACCTCCATACCGCCATACTTCTTACGCCAGATGTAAAACGTGGCATCGGAAATGGCATGCTTGCGGCAGAGTTCACGGGCGGGTACCCCAGCTTCGGCTTCGCGGAGAATACTGATGATCTGTTCATCGGAAAAACGCTTCTTCATGGGGATGTCCTCATGTGGCTAATGAAGACATTACTAACATCGGGGTGTACTAATCAACGGGGAGCAGGTCA
>NZ_VDAS01000068.1:0-1229 GCF_019584165.1 Enterobacter sp. EC_64 | reverse complement strand
TGAATCGCCACGGGTTTAACAGACACCTCAGAGTCATTTAAGATGGCTTAAAGAGAGGTGCCCATGAGCGGTAAGCGTTATCCCGAAGAGTTTAAAACTGAAGCAGTCAAACAGGTTGTTGATCGCGGTTATTCTGTTTCCAGCGTTGCAACACGTCTCGATATCACCACCCACAGCCTTTATGCCTGGATAAAGAAGTACGGTCCGGATTCTTCCACTAATAAAGAACAGTCAGATGCTCAGGCCGAGATCCGCCGTCTCCAGAAAGAGCTGAAACGGGTTACCGACGAACGGGACATATTAAAAAAAGCCGCGGCGTACTTCGCAAAGCTGTCCGACTGAGGTACGCCTTTATCCGTGACAACTCCTGTTGCTGGCCTGTTCGCCTGCTCTGTCGGGTGCTGGATGTTCATCCCAGTGGTTTTTACGCCTGGCTTCAGCAGCCGCATTCACAACGCCATCAGGCAGACCTGAGACTGACAGGACAGATTAAACAGTTCTGGCTGGAATCGGGATGCGTCTATGGTTATCGCAAAATCCATCTGGATCTGCGTGACAGCGGGCAACAGTGCGGAGTAAACAGAGTCTGGAGACTGATGAAACGTGTCGGAATAAAGGCTCAGGTCGGATACCGAAGCCCGCGGGCACGTAAAGGCGAGGCCAGTATCGTGTCACCCAACAGGCTCCAGCGACAGTTCAATCCGGATGCTCCTGATGAGCGTTGGGTAACGGACATAACCTACATCAGGACCCACGAAGGCTGGCTGTATCTTGCCGTTGTTGTTGATCTGTTCTCACGCAAAATTATCGGCTGGTCCATGCAATCCCGGATGACAAAGGACATTGTCCTGAACGCACTGCTGATGGCTGTATGGCGGCGTAATCCCGAAAAACAGGTGCTGGTTCATTCGGATCAGGGCAGTCAGTACACAAGCCATGAGTGGCAGTCGTTCCTGAAATCACACGGCCTGGAGGGTAGCATGAGCCGTCGCGGTAACTGCCATGATAATGCGGTTGCAGAAAGTTTTTTCCAGTTGTTGAAACGTGAACGGATAAAGAAAAAGATCTACGGAACGCGGGAAGAAGCCCGCAGTGATATTTTTGATTACATCGAAATGTTTTATAACAGTAAGCGTCGGCATGGTTCTAGCGAACAGATGTCACCGACAGAATATGAAAACCAGTATTATCAACGGCTCGGAAGTGTCTAGATTATCCGTGGCGATTCA
>NZ_VDAS01000067.1:0-1338 GCF_019584165.1 Enterobacter sp. EC_64 | reverse complement strand
CCCCTATACGGTTAACCTTGCTACAGAATATAAGTCGCTGACCCATTATACAAAAGGTACGCAGTCACACCACGAAGGTGCTCCCACTGCTTGTACGTACACGGTTTCAGGTTCTTTTTCACTCCCCTCGCCGGGGTTCTTTTCGCCTTTCCCTCACGGTACTGGTTCACTATCGGTCAGTCAGGAGTATTTAGCCTTGGAGGATGGTCCCCCCATATTCAGACAGGATACCACGTGTCCCGCCCTACTCTTCGAGTTCACAACCTGTGTGCTTTCGTGTACGGGACTGTCACCCTGTACCGTGCGACTTTCCAGACGCTTCCACTAACACACAAGCTGATTCAGACTCTGGGCTGCTCCCCGTTCGCTCGCCGCTACTGGGGGAATCTCGGTTGATTTCTTTTCCTCGGGGTACTTAGATGTTTCAGTTCCCCCGGTTCGCCTCGTTAACCTATGTATTCAGTTAACGATAGTGTGTCGGAACACACTGGGTTTCCCCATTCGGACATCGCCGGGTCAAAGGTTCATATCACCTCGCCGGCGCTTTTCGCAGATTAGCACGTCCTTCATCGCCTCTGACTGCCAGGGCATCCACCGTGTACGCTTAGTCGCTTAACCTCACAACCCGAAGATGTTTCACTTCTGATTGCGAAAATTTGAGAGACTCGAACACACCTTAAAGATGTGTCGTTTCAATTTTCAGCTTGATCCAGATTTTTAAAGAGCAAAACTTCTTAATGCACTCAAAAGTACATTCAGAAGTTCATCATTCATCAGACAATCTGTGTGAGCACTGCAAAGGCAGGTTCTTTAAGGTAAGGAGGTGATCCAACCGCAGGTTCCCCTACGGTTACCTTGTTACGACTTCACCCCAGTCATGAATCACAAAGTGGTAAGCGCCCTCCCGAAGGTTAAGCTACCTACTTCTTTTGCAACCCACTCCCATGGTGTGACGGGCGGTGTGTACAAGGCCCGGGAACGTATTCACCGTAGCATTCTGATCTACGATTACTAGCGATTCCGACTTCATGGAGTCGAGTTGCAGACTCCAATCCGGACTACGACGCACTTTATGAGGTCCGCTTGCTCTCGCGAGGTCGCTTCTCTTTGTATGCGCCATTGTAGCACGTGTGTAGCCCTACTCGTAAGGGCCATGATGACTTGACGTCATCCCCACCTTCCTCCAGTTTATCACTGGCAGTCTCCTTTGAGTTCCCGGCCGAACCGCTGGCAACAAAGGATAAGGGTTGCGCTCGTTGCGGGACTTAACCCAACATTTCACAACACGAGCTGACGACAGCCATGCAGCACCTGTCTCAGAGTTCCCGAAGGCACCAA
>NZ_VDAS01000066.1:0-2103 GCF_019584165.1 Enterobacter sp. EC_64 | reverse complement strand
AAGTGAAACGCCGTAGCGCCGATGGTAGTGTGGGGTCTCCCCATGTGAGAGTAGGGAACTGCCAGGCATCAAACAAGAAGAACCCCGTACCGAAAGGTGCGGGGTTTTTTGCTTTGTGCGCCAGAAAACATGCCGGATGACGGCTTCGCCTTATCCGGCCTACAAAACCTGTAGGCCCGGTAAGCGCAGCGCCACCGGGCATGGCAGACCGCACGATCCCACGGTAAAAAGAAGCAAGAATACTAAAGAAGGGATTTATAAACGCAGAAAAGCAAAAACCCAGCCATAGGCTGGGTTCTTTAAATAGTGGTGCCCGGACTCGGAATCGAACCAAGGACACGGGGATTTTCAATCCCTTTAAAAGAGCCCAAACGATCCATCAGCACTAACAGTTTTATACTGGTTTACCTTGAGAAAAATGTTTAAGTTTGGTTCTTCATGACTTAAGTATTGCTTAAATACGGCGTTTCGAAGCTACCAGAATCCTACCATTATGAGCCTATACCCATAGAAGAGAAATTATCTCCCGTTCTCGCGATTCAATGACTAAAAATCAGACGGTGCAGGCTTTTAGATACTGATATTATATCTTTTGGGTAAAGTATTAATCTCTGTTGAGATAGGCTCTTAGCCCTAAAATAGCCGAGCAGCAAACGCCAAAACAATAATACTGACATTACCATTAACTGTCGCGATGGTTCTGAGTCGATCGTCTTTAAGTGTTTTACCATCAAATGTTGCGATGGTGCGGAGTCGATCGTCTTTCAAGGTCTTCCCATCAAATGTTGTGTATTAGTCACGACTTGATCTGACACATGGCCTTGAAAGGTTGATAGTTACCGGTTTTGATATGGGTGTCGAATCCTTATACAAAACACGAGGTAACTCTCATGCTTCATACTACCAATCCCGTTATCAAACACAAAACAGGTTTGCTCAATCTGGCTGAAGAACTCAGCAATGTGTCAAAAGCCTGCAAAATCATGGGTGTCTCGCGTGATACATTTTATCGTTATCGCGAGTTGGCTGATGAAGGTGGCGTAGATGCGCTGATTAACCGCAGCCGACGTGCCCCCAATCTCAAAAATCGTACCGATGACGTAACTGAACAGGCTGTTGTTGATTATGCCATCGAATTCCCTGCGCATGGTCAGCACCGGACCAGTAATGAGCTGCGTAAGCAAGGCGTTTTTATCTCAGGAAGCGGCGTCCGTTCTGTCTGGCTGCGTCACGGCCTTGAGAACTTCAAAAAGCGGCTGAAGGCACTGGAAGAAAAAGTGGCCCGTGACGGTATCGAACTGACCGAAGCTCAAATAGTCGCACTGGAGCGTAAAGCCAGTGATGACGAGGCCTGTGGCGAAATTAACACCGCTCATCCCGGCTATTTGGGGTCACAAGACACGTTCTATGTGGGTAATCTGAAAGGTGTAGGGCGTATTTACCAGCAGACGTTCGTTGATACCTACTCGAAGGTTGCTCATTGCAAGCTGTATGTCACCAAAACGCCGATTACTGCGGCTGATCTGCTGAATGATCGTGTGCTGCCGTTTTATGAGTCTCAGGGGCTGCCGATGCTGAGAATACTGACGGACAGAGGGACGGAGTTCTGTGGCAAAGTGGAACAACATGATTATCAGCCTTATCTGGCGATAAATGACATCGACCATACGAAAACCAAAGCGATGTCGCCCCAGACCAATGGCATCTGCGAGCGGTTCCATAAAACGATACTGAACGAGTTTTATCAGGTCACGTTCCGTAAAAAGCTGTATGGCGATCTCGACACATTGCAGTCTGATCTTGATGAATGGCTGGCTTATTATAATAATGAGCGAACCCATCAGGGAAAAATGTGTTGTGGGCGGACGCCAATGGAAACGTTACTTGATGGAAAGCGCATCTGGGCTGAGAAGAATTTAGGCCAGATGTAACCTGACAGATACCTGTATAAATAACCGGTAACTGTCAGATCAGGTCTGAGCTAATACACCCTGCCGGGACGCTCGGCGATCAGCCAGTCCACATCCACCTCGGCCAGCTCCTCGCGCTGTGGCGCTCCTTGGTAGCCGGCATCGGCTGAGACAAATTGCTCCTCTCCATGAA
>NZ_VDAS01000065.1:0-2199 GCF_019584165.1 Enterobacter sp. EC_64 | reverse complement strand
TTAGTGCTGAATTCACTATCGGCGAAGGTGAGTTGATGGCTCATGATGTCCCTCTGGGATGCGCTCCGGATGAATATGATGATCTCATATCAGGAACTTGTTCGCACCTTCCTTATCGTTTCGAAAACAAAGAACAGATCTTCAGTATTGGTCCATACCCGGAAATTTCATTATCCGAAGCGCGTTCAAAACGTGATGATGCCCGTAAGCTGCTGGTCAACGGCATTAACCCTGCACAGCAAAAGCGGGACACGAAAGAAGCTAAATCCAGCATCCGGACCTTCGAGACCGTTGCCCGCGAATGGCACAAAAGCAACCGCAAATGGGATGCCGACCATGCCAGAAGGGTTCTCACCTCGCTGGAAACGCATATCTTTCCGGTACTGGGTCAGCGTGATATCGCAGAACTCAATACCCGTGATTTGCTGGTTCCTGTAAAAGCGGTGGAGGCTCGCGGTAATATCGATACTGCCGGTCGTCTTCAGAGTCGCATCACCAACATCATGCGTTACGCCGTCCAGAATGCCTGGATCACCTATAACCCGGCTCATGACATGCGTGGCGCTGTTCCTGCCCAGAAAACAGAGCACCGCCCTGCTCTGCCTTTTGATGACGTCACAGTATTACTGGAGAAAATTGGCTCCTACAAAGGGCAACCGCTCACTATCCTGGCTATCCGGCTGGCTCTGCTCATCTTTATCCGTTCCAGCGAACTACGTTTTGCCCGCTGGCCTGAGATTGATTTCAGGCGTGCGCTCTGGACTATCCCGGAGAAGCGCGCGGAGATTCCGGGTGTTAAATTCTCCACTCGCGGAGCCAAAATGCGCACCCCACATCTTGTACCGCTATGTAAACAGGCCGTGGAGATACTGGAACAAATTAAGGCGATTAGCGGCGAGTTCGAACTGGTCTTCACTGGCGACCACGATCCCTACAAGCCGATGAGCGAGAACACCGTCAATAAGGCACTGCGCAATATGGGGTTCGATACAAAAACAGATGTCTGCGGTCATGGATTTCGCACGATGGCCTGTAGTGCAATGATTGAATCGGGTCTGTGGTCAAAAGACGCCGTAGAACGCCAGATGAGCCATAAAGAACGCAGCAACGTACGCGCTGCTTACATCTATCTGGCAGAACACTTTGAAGAGCGCAAGCAAATGATGCAATGGTGGGCTGACTACCTGGATGCAAACCGCGAGGGCTATGTAACACCTTATGAATTCGCACATCCTGAGAGGTAAAACGGCATAAACCCAGACGCTCAGCCTTCACGGTTGGGCGTCTTCCAGGGAGTGTTAGAAATTCTGTGTCATTCCAGTAATATACAAACAAAAAGGAATAACACATGTCCCAGTCCTTTGATTTCGACAAAGCGCTTAAGACACTCCAGTCCGGCAGGCATTAACGGTTAAAGATGGTATCTTAACACCATTAATCAAGCAGTTAACCGAAGCTGCACTGACTGCTGAACTTGATCCCCATCTGACTCAGGATGTGGAAGCCATAAACTAAAATAACCGTTGCCTGGCCATATCACTTCTTCCCTTTGCTCATGCTACCTAACACATCAACAAACATCGGCAACGTTACAGGCCAGAAGATGAACATAGTTACCCATACTAGCCAGCATTTGATACCACGGTAGTGAGAATAGAAGCCCACATAATGATGAAGTTGGGCAGTACACCATCCAACAAGGCTGTACCAGAACAGTGCCCCCACATAAAAATCGGTCATCATACGTCTCTCCCCAGTTTACATTGTTCCAGCCTGCACTTGGTCAGTTCGCAATCTTCGCGGGGCATTGCGAATAAATGAACCTCACTAAACACAGCCAGTTCCCCATTGGAACATTTATCTCCACGACGGGATTTGGTCTTGTTTGATTCTTTTATTCTGCTGCCTGATATAGTTTTTTTGGTTGCAATTAATTGTCTGGCCAGAAGAACGTCTATAGTATATGACACAAGCTCAACGTGGTCTTTATTGCCGTAAAAGCCAACGCTCGCTTTAAAACCTGACTGAATAATAGAGCCGCCCCCTAAAGCCGCCCGGATGACACCCAACAGGGTAGATATATAACTAGGGAAGGTGCGAATAAGCGGGGAAATTCTTCTCGGCTGACTCAGTCATTTCATTTCTTCATGTTTGAGCCGATTTTTTCTCCCGTAAATGCCTTGAATCAGCCTATTTAGA